>NZ_VSMK01000095.1 GCF_011682075.1 Nitratidesulfovibrio liaohensis | reverse complement strand
AAGCATCGGGGCCACGGCCATGGGCTGGCCCAGCTTGCCGCGCAGTCCGTCAAGGTCGCCCCATTGCAGCGCCCGCGAGGGGCACGCGGCCACGCACGCCGGTGGGCGGCCCGCCTCGATCTCGTCACGGCAGAAGTCGCACTTGGTCATGCGGCCCAGCCGCTCCGAATACTGCGGCGCGCCGTAGGGGCAGCCCCACGAGCAGTACTTGCAGCCCACGCATTTCTTCGGGTCCACGCTGACGATGCCGTTCTTGTCCTGGTGCATGGCCGTGGTGGGGCAGGACTGGACGCAGATGGGGTCTTCGCAGTGGTTGCAGGACACCGACAGGTAGTAGCTGAACACGTTCTGGCGGTAGCCTTCCGCCGTGCGCGTCCATTCGCCGCCGGTGCATTCCGTCACCCGCCGCCAGCGCACGCCGGGGTCCAGGTCGTTCTTGTCCTTGCAGGCGATCATGCACGCCTTGCAGCCGGTACACAGCCGCGAGTCGAAGAGAAACGCCGGTCTAGCTGGCATTGGCATGGCTGCCTCCCGAATGTCTGGTCATCTCCACCAGGGTGGTGTGTTGCGGGTTGCCCTTGGCCAGCGGCGAAGGCCGCAGCGAGGTAAGGACGTTGGCGCTGCCGCCGAAGTCCGTGCCGCCCGCGCCCGGCGTGTACCAGGCCCCCTGCGGGATGGAGATGATGCCGGGCATGATGCGCGGCGTCACCTTTACGGGCAGCACCGTGGCGCCCCGGTCGTTGAACACGCGCACCATGTCGCCATGGGCCAGGCCCCGGTCGGCGGCGTCCAGCGGGTTCACCCACACGGTCTGGGGGGCCGCCTCCTTCAGCCACGGCACGTTGCCGTAGGTGGAGTGGGTACGCTGCTTGTAGTGGTGGGTGACCAGTTGCAGCGGATACTTCTTGCGCAGCGGGTCGCCCTGGCCTTCCGTGGCCTCGTCGTATTCCGGCAGCGCGGCGATGCGCTCCCCGGCGGGCAGTTCCCACTTGTGGCCGATGTCCCACAGCCGCTTCGAGAATATCTCGATGCGGCCCGACGGCGTGGCCAGCGGGTTGGCCACCGGATCATCGCGGAAGGCCTTGTACGCCACGAAGGGCTTGCCGGGATTCCTGACCTTGTACACGCCCAGCTTCCAGGCCTCTTCCAGGGTGGCGGGCAGGTCGGGCAGCTTCTGGCGGGCGTCTGTCAGTATCTTCTGGAGCCACTCGTCGCGGGTGCGGCCCTCGGTGTACTGTTCGCGCACGCCAAGGCGTTCGGCGATGTCGGCGCACATGTCGTACACGCTGCGCGACTCGAACAGCGGTTCGATGGCCTTCTGGGCAAAGACCACGTAGCCATCTCCGCCGTGCTGCCCTGGTGGGCGAAGTCGTTCTCCTCCAGGTTGGTCACGGCGGGCAACAGCACGTCGGCAAAGCGCGCGCTGGGGGTCATGAAGTTTTCCACCACCACGATCATCTCGCACGTGGTGTCGTCCGACAGGATCTGCGCGGTGCGGTTGATGTCCGAGTGCTGGTTGATCAGCGCGTTGCCCGCGTAGTTCCAGATGAACTTGACCGGCACGTTCAGTTTGGGCACGCCGCGCACGCCGTCGCGCTCGGCGGTCATTTCCGGGCCGCGCACGATGGCATCGGTCCACAGGAAGAACGAAATACTGGCGGCCACCGGGTTCTTCAGCGTGGGAAAGCCGGGGAAGGGAATGGAATAGCCGCCCTCGCGCGCGCCGGTGTTGCCGCCGGGAATGCCCACGTTGCCGGTCAGCGCGGCCAGCACGGCAATGGCGCGGCAGTTGGTCTCGCCGTTGTGGTGGCGCTGCGGTCCCCAACCCTGGCTGATGCAGCAGGGCTTGGCGGTGCCGATCTCGCGCGCTAGGCGCACGATGGTATCGACGGGCACGCCGCAGATGGCCGAGGCCCAGCCCGGCGTCTTGGCCACGCCGTCCGGCCCCTTGCCCATGATGTACGCCTCGTACGAACTGCCCGCGGGCACGCCCTCGGGCAGGTGCGCCTCGTCGTGGCCCACGCAGTAGGTATCCATGAAGGAACGGTCGGCCATGCCCTCGGCGAACAGCACGTGGGCAATGCCCGCCGCCAGCGCGGCGTCGGTGGCCGGGCGGATGGGAATCCACTCGTCGGCAACCGCCACGGCGGTGTCGGTGTAGCGCGGGTCGATGACGATGACCCGCACGTTGCTTTCACGCTTGGCGCGCTGGATGTCGTAGACCACCCCGCCGCCGCTCATGCGCGTTTCCGCCGGGTTGTTGCCGAACAGCACCACCAGCTTGCTGTTGACGATGTCCGACAGCGCGTTGCCAAGCCCGCCGCCGTACAGGTAGGGCATGCTGGTGGCGATCTGGGCTGTGCTGTACGTGTTGTAGTGGTTCAGGTAGCCGCCGTAGCAGTTCATCAGCCGGGTGATGGGCGTCTGGTCCGTGGGCCACGACTTGGACATGACCGAACCAAGGTTGCCGGTGCCGTAGTTGAGGTAGAACGCCTCGTTGCCGTAGCGTTCCCTGACGTCCTTCATCTTGGCGGCAATGACGTCCAGCGCCTCGTCCCACGTGGCGCGACGGAAGGCGGCCTCGCCGCGCTTGCCGGTGCGCAGCATGGGGTACTTCAGCCGTTCCGGCGCGTACACTCGCTGGCGCATGGCCCGGCCACGCAGGCAGGCGCGAATCTGGTGGGTGCCGTAGTCGTCGGCGCCCAGGTTGTCGGTGTCCATGCGCACGATGGCGCCATCACGCACCATGGCGCGCAGCACGCAACGGCTGCCGCAGTTGACATTGCACGAACTCCAGACAAAGTCCTGCGACTCGCCACTGGCGGCTTCGGCCACGGCGGGGCACAGCCCGGCAAGCCCGCCGGGCAGCATGGCCGCGCCGCCCAGCAGCGCACACCATTTGAGAAAGGTGCGGCGGTCCAGTCCCCGGGCCGCGCAATCTTCCGGCATTCCGGCGGCATGGGCCGGGCTGCCCGATCGGGCGTCGCCAGCTTGTGCCGCTTGCGAATGTTCGAGTTTCATGGACATTCCTCTCTGTTGCGATCAGGACGCGTGCGTGACGCGCGTAAGACGCCTTGGGTGCGGCACGCATGCCGCGCCTTCTTGCACTGCGCCTAACCGGGCTGCCGCCATGCTGCAAAAACGTAGGAAAACAGAGACGGATGTAGGACACATCCTACACGCTTTCCACGCAACGCGTGATCGTGGCAGGGTGGTAAAAACCAGTGCGGTGCCAATGCCACGCCAAGTCGCGCTTCCGTGACTGCCGCGCCAAAACCTGCTAGTGTCTTGCCGCAGGGCGGGTTTTCTACTGCAACGCACTGGTATTTCAGGCTAATACGCCAACACGACTGCGCGCGGACACGCACCCGCAACAACGGGAATGGCATGCGCGCGAACGCCGTTCGACGCAGGCTTTCCCGGTCGGCCCCCGCCGCCGCGCCGTTCACGCAACCCTTGCCTTCACGAGAACCACCACATGCTCATCGGTCCACACACCCACGACGAATTCATGGAAGTGGCGCGCAATTTCCATGGCTATCCGGCACCCGGCCTGATCATCGGCGGCTACATGGTCGAACTGGCCCGCCGGGGCCTGCCGGAAGGCATCCTGTTCGACGCCATTTCCGAGACCGAACAGTGCCTGCCCGACGCGGTGCAGTTGCTGACCCCCTGCACGGTGGGCAACGGCTGGCTGCGCATCATGAACTTCGGCATCTACGCGGTGTCGCTGTTCGACAAGCGCACCGGCGAAGGGGTGCGCGTGCACCTGGATGTGGACAAGATGGGCCCGTGGGGCGAAATCCGCACCTGGTTCCTGAAGCTGAAGCCCAAGAAGGACCAGGACACGCCGCTGTTGCAGGCGCAGATCAAGGAGGCGGGGCCGGACATCCTGACCGCCCGGCCCATCACCGTGCGGCCCGACCGGCTGGGCCACAAGGGCAAGGGACTTGTGGGCCGCTGCCCGCTGTGCGGCGAATATTATCCGGTGTCCTCGGGCGGCATCTGTCGTTCGTGCCAGGGGGAATCGCCCTACCATGCCGGGCCCGGCTTTGCCTTCGAGGGCCAGCCCGCCCTGCGCGCCGTGCCCGTGGCCGAGGCCGTGGGCAAGCGCGCCCTGCACGACATGACCCGCATCGTGCCCGGCGAGCACAAGGACGCGGAGTTCACCGCCGGACAGGAACTGACCGCCGGGGACATCTGCCGCCTGCAGATGATGGGGCGCAATTCCATCTACGTACAGGACGCCGCCGAAGCCGATGACGCCTGGGTGCACGAGGACGAGGCCGCCAAGACCTTCGCGGCCATGCTGGCGGGCGAGGGCGTGGCCATGCTTGCGGACCCGCGCGAGGGCAAGGCCAACCTTACCGCCACCCGCGACGGCCTGCTGATGGTGGACACCGACCGGCTGGAACGCTTCAATCTTGTGCCCGACGTGATGTGCGCCACCCGCCAGGGCTACAGCATGGTGCTGGAAGGCACCAAGGTGGCGGGCACGCGGGCCATTCCGCTGTACCTTTCGCGCGAGAATTTCATCAAGGCCACGGCCATGTTGCAGGACGGCCCGCTGCTTCAGGTGCTGCCCATGCGCGCCGCCAGGATCGGCATCCTGGTCACCGGCACCGAGGTGTTCCAGGGCCTGATCCAGGACAAGTTTGCGCCCATCATCACCCAGAAGGCCCAGCGCCTGAACTGCGAGGTGGTGAAGACCGTGTTCGCCCCCGACGACGCGGCCCTGATCACCCAGGGCGTGCGCGACCTGATTGCCGCCGGAGCTGACCTGGTGGTGACCACCGCCGGGCTGTCCGTGGACCCGGACGACGTGACCCGCAAGGGGCTGATGGACGCGGGCCTTACCGACATGCTGTACGGCCTGCCCATGCTGCCCGGCACCATGAGCCTTGTGGGGCGCATTGCCAGCGAGCAGGCCCCCCACCCCGTGCAGGTGGTGGGCGTGCCCGCCTGCGCGCTGTTCTTCAAGACCACCGCGCTGGACATCCTGCTGCCGCGCCTGCTGGCCGGGGTGGAAATCACCCGGCGCGACCTGGCCAAGCTGGGCGACGGCGGCCTGTGCATGGAATGCAAGAGCTGCACGTATCCGAAGTGCCCGTTCGGCAAGTAGCACCGGGCGGCACCTGTACCGAAAGCGAAACCGGGGCAGCCAGCGCTGCCCCGGTTTTTTCATGCTCCGGCCCCGGCCACGCCCCCGGTGCCGCCACTGCCCGGCTCACCCCGTCCGCACCGTCCATCCGGCGCATCCCCCCACTTGACGCCCCCGGCAAGCCCCCCGATACTCCCCGCATGAGCCGCACCCCACGCCACGCCGCCGTCCGCTTCTGGCGCGATCCGGACCTGCCCGAGGTGGAGGTGCGCCGGTCGAGCTACAACGAGGAAACCTTTCGCCGCCACACCCACGCCGCGTATTCCATCGGCATCATGGACGGCGGAGCCGCCTCGTTCATGCTGGAAGGCGCGCCGCACCGGGCCGTGGCGGGGCAGCTGGTACTCATCGAGCCGGACCGGGTGCACGCCTGCAACCCCGACCGCGACACCTTCTTCGCCTACCGCATGTTCTACGTGGACCCGGCATGGCTGGCTGAACTGGCCGGACAGGCGGAAGGACAGGCGGAACTGGCGACCACCGCCGAGACGCCGGAACACCCCGGCCCGGCCAGGGCGCGGGGCGCATCCGGCGAAAGGACGGAGTCAGGCACAAGGGCGGAATCAGGCGAGCGGGACGAACCCGGCGCGTCCGGTCTCCCCGCCGATTGCCTCCGCCCGGCCACCCTGCCCCGCTTTCGCGCGCCGGTGGTTGACTGCGCGCAGTCCATGGCCGCGTGGTCGGCCCTGTACGATGCGGTGTCGCGCGGCGGCTCGGTGCTGGAAAAGCAGTCGCTGCTGGTGCAGGCGGCGGAACTGCTGCTGGCCCGCCACTGCCTGCCCGTTTCCGGCGCTGGCTCCGCCACGACTCACGCGCCCCCCGCCGAAGCCCCCCCACTCGAAACCGCCGCATCTCTGGAAACCACCGTCATCGTCAAGGCGGTGCGCCGACACCTGCGCGACCACATGGCCGACCCGGTGCGTCTGGACGACCTGGCCCGCCTGGCCGGGCGCAGCCGCTGCCACCTGCTGCGCATGTTCCAGCAGGCCACGGGCCTGCCCCCGCACGCCTACCAGACCCAACTGCGGGTGGAGGCGGCAAAGGGCCTGCTGGCGGCGGGGCACTCCATCAGCCATGTGGCGGCGGAAACCGGCTTTTCCGACCAGAGCCACTTCTCGCGCGTGTTCCGCGACCTGACCGGGGCCACTCCCCGCCAGTACCAACAGGGCGGAGCCGAGGGCGTCGCGCCCGGCACTGCCGATACCACCGGCTCCGTGGTCTGAACCCGCACCGGACCGAACGGACCTTCGCGCTTCCCACCGCCGCAAAATCCTTCCATACGCCAGCGGCCCCCGATGCTAGTGGATGATCCGGCGTTTCCGCACGCCGTCAACCGTCATCCACCAACACGGGATGCCCGCCAGCAGGCACACCCGAAGGCATCCGGTCATCCGATGCCGGTCCGCCCGAAACCGGCCAGGACAGGCCAAAGCCGTGCCCTTCGACCGCGCCTGCCGAACGGCGCATGCCGCACCCCATGGGAGATCACGCATGAACCTCGATGCCACCAAGTTCGCCATCGTGCTCGACGGCGGCCTGCCCGGCGGCGTGGCCGCCAACGCCGCCGCCGTGCTGTCCCTGTCCGTGGGCCGGGCCTTTCCGGAAATCGTCGGCCCCGCCGTCACCGACGGCGACGGGGACGAGCACCCCGGCATCACCCAGTTGCCCATC
>NZ_VSMK01000094.1 GCF_011682075.1 Nitratidesulfovibrio liaohensis | reverse complement strand
CCCAGCACGGCGGCACGGGCCGTGGCGTCCAGCCCTTCGCACACCTCGTCCAGCAGCAGCACGGCGGGCTGGCGCACCAGGGAGCGGGCCACCAGCATCAGGCGCAGCTGCCCCTGCGACATGGCGGGTACCTTGACGTCCAGCAGGTGGGCGGCCCCAAGGCGGTGGGCAAGGTCGCGTGCGGCGGCAATGCGCTCCGCACCGGGGTCCTCGTAGAGCAGGGGAGTGTCGAAATAGCCGGTAAGCAGCAGTTCCTCGCCGGTGAGCAGCCAGCCCTGGCGCATGTAGCGTTCCTGCTGTGCAGAGGACACGCTGGCGCAAAGGGTGCGCCCGGTCAGTGGAGATGTTTCGCCAGCGGATGTCTCTCCGGGGGGCATTTCGCCGGGCGATGCGGGCGCGTCGCTGCTCGCGGGCGGGAACCAGGTCACCTGGCCGCCGTCGATCTGGTCGGGCCGGGTGGTGCCGCGCACCACGCGCAACAGGGTGGACTTGCCCGCGCCGTTGCGACCGAACACGGCCCAGCATTCCCCGGCGCGCAAGGTCCAGCTTGCGCCGTCCAGAGCGCGGCGCCCGCCGAAGCTGACGCGAACGTTGTCCAGCACCGCCAGCGGGGCGGCACGGTCGGCAGGATGCATGGGGGGGGTGGTCATGATGAAGGAATGGCGGCGGAACCGACCGTGGGCTGGAGGATGAAAAAACACAAGCCGGGTCCATGGGGCGCCCCGGCGCCACGGGCGGAACGTGTTGCGGCTGCTAGAAAGGCCGCTGATGCATCACACCCTTCCGGAACCACACGCTGTGCGTGTAGCCGAAGCGGCGGGCGTATTCCTCCAGCTGGTCGAAGCCCCAGGCCACGGTGGAGGTGCAGTGCGCGTCCGAGCCGAAGGTGATGGGCAGTTCCAGTTCGCGCGCCATTTCCATGATGGTGGGGCAGGGGTAGATTTCCTTGCACAGCTTGCGCAGCCCGGCAGAGGAAATTTCCATGGCCATGCCCGCCGCGCGCAGGGTGGCCAGGGCGTCGCGCACCCGCTGGCGCGATTCCGGGCGGTCCAGCCATTCGTGAAAGGCATCCACCGCGAATATCTTGATGATGTCAGGGTGGGCGGCGATGTTGAACATGCCCGATGCCCCCATGCGGCGCAGGCTGTCGAAGTAGCGCTCGAAGGCGTCGTTGGCCTGTTCCGGCGCAAGGTCCTTCCAGTCGTCCACGGTGCAGTCGAAGCCCCAGGTGCCCAGAAAGTGGATGCCCCCGATGATGTAGTCGAACGGGTAGCGGTGGATGGTTTCCGCCGTGAACGGTTCCTGCCCCGGCAGCCAGTCCATCTCCAGGCCCAGCAGCACGGTCTTGCCGTCCTGCCGTGCATCGGCCAGGGCGCGTACCTCGTCCACGTAGCGGGGAAAGCCCGCCGTCAGTTTTTCGCGGTAGTCCTTGGGATAGGAATAGGCGAGGGGACGGGGCGAGTGTTCGGAAAAGCCGAAGACTTCCATGCCGCGATCCATGGCGGTGGCGAACATTTCCTCCACGGTGGCCTGCCCGTGGGAGTGCTTGGTGTGGGTGTGCAGATCGACGGTGATCACGGCGGTGTGTCCATGGCCGCCCCGTGGTGGCGGGGCGGGTTGCGATGAAGGCTGACCGGTGCTGCTGACCGGTGCGGCGCGTGCGGGCTGTGTGGACCGTATGGACCGCATGGGCCGCCTGGATCGGGCTGGCCGTGCGGCGGCTCCTATTCCTTGGGGCGTTCCATTACCCGCACGAAGGCGTTGCGCACGGATTCGACGATCTGGTCGTCACGCACCGGGTCTCGCAGCACGATGGTGCCGGTCTGGGCGTAGCGCGGGGTCAGGTTGTTCAGCGCCAGCGCGTAGATGTCCTGAATGTCCTTGGGGTCGGGGGTGTATACCGGGGGCTCGCGCAGCACCTGTTCGATGGCCTTGATGACCCGCAGTTCGTTGCGGTTGCGGATGTCGGTCAGGTCGATGTCGCCGATGCGGTACTTGTCGCGTCTGGGCGCCATGGGCGGGCCTCCTGGGTGTGGGGGATGGATGTCCGGGCGTAAGCGCGGGGTTCGCCGTGCGTGCGGCATGCGCGCCCCGAAGAACATAGCAACGGCAAGGACTGGTCGCAAGCACGCGTGGCCCTGCCGCAATGTGAAACCGCCGCCCCTTCGGCCCGTGCGGGCGAAAGGGCGGCGGCATGCGTTCGATGCGGCGGAGCATGGAGACGGCGCGTGCCGATGGAAAGTGCGGGAATGGCCCGGTGCGGGCAATCCGCCTTTCGGCTTCTGCCGTGTTCCGCTGGCGTTCCCCGTTATTCCCCGCCCTTCAGGCGGCGGCGGATTTCCTTGGCCGCCCTGCGTCCCGCGCCCATGGCCAGGATCACCGTGGCCGCGCCGGTAACGATGTCGCCCCCGGCGAACACGTTGGGGATGGAGGTTTCGCCGGTTTCCTCGTTCACCTCGATGTAGCCGCGCCTGCTCAGCTTCAGCTGCGGCGTGGCTTCCAGCAGGATGGGGTTGGGGCGGGTGCCCACGGCGATGACGGCAAGGTCGGTGGGCAGTTCGTAGGTGTCGCCTTCCACCGGCACCGGGCTGCGGCGGCCCGATGCGTCCGGCTCGCCAAGCTGCATGCGTTGCAGGGTGACGCCGGTCAGGCGGCCCATCTCGTCGCCGTGGAAGGCCACGGGGTTGGCCAGCAGTTCCAGGATCACGCCTTCTTCCTCGGCGTGTTCCAGTTCCTCGTGCCGGGCGGGCAGTTCGTCGCGGGTGCGGCGGTAGACGATGCGCACCGATTCCGCGCCCAGGCGCAGCGCCGTGCGCGCCGCGTCCATGGCCACGTTGCCGCCGCCGTACACCGTCACGTTGCGGCCCTGGTAGACCGGGGTGTCGTAGTCGGGGAAGGCGTAGGCCCGGCCAAGGTTGACGCGGGTAAGATATTCGTTGGCGGAAAAGACGCCGGTCAGGTTCTCGCCGGGCACGCCGAGAAAGCGCGGCAGCCCCGCGCCCACGCCGATGAACACGGCGCGGTAGCCTTCGGCGAACAGGTCGTCGATCGAAAAGGTGCGCCCGCCTACCCAGTTGGTGACGAAGTCCACTTCCTGGGTGCGCAGGGCCTGCACTTCCTTTTCCACGATGGCCGATTTCGGCAGGCGGAATTCGGGAATGCCGTACACCAGCACCCCGCCCACCTCGTGCAGGGCCTCGAACACGGTCACCTTGATCCCGCGCGCGGAAAGGTACCCCGCCACGGTCAGGCTGGCCGGGCCGCTGCCGATGCAGGCCACGCGCAATTCCGGGTCCACCGCCGGGCAGGTCAGCCGGGCGGCAAGATGGTCGCAGGCGTCGAGGGCCATGTAGGTATCGGCCACGTAACGTTCCAGGCGGCCTATGGCCACGGGCTGGCCCTTGGCGTTCAGCACGCAGGCGCCTTCGCACTGGTTTTCCTGCGGGCATACCCGCCCGCACACGCCGGGCAGGCTGTTGGTGGACTTGATGGTGCGGTACGCGCCTTCCAGATCACCCTTGGCAAGCTGGCCGATGAAGTCCCTGATGGGCACTTCAACCGGGCAGCCCTTGACGCACTTGGGGTTCTTGCATTGCAGGCAGCGCCGGGCCTCTTCCGTGGCCATCTGCTGCGTGTAGCCCAGGGCCACTTCCTCGAAGTTGCGGATGCGTTCCCCGGCGGGCTGGCAGGGCATGTCCACGCGCGGGGCGATCTTCCGGCCCCCGGCGGGCTTGCGTTCGGCGGTGGCGGTCATGGTATTACTTCTCCCCCGCGCAGGTACACTTGCAGTGATGGTCGTACGATGCCTTCTCCTGCGGCTTGAAGGCGGCAAGGCGCTGGCGCAGTTCGTTGAAGTCCACCTTGTGGCCGTCGAATTCGGGGCCGTCCACGCAGGCGAAGCGGGTTTCGCCGCCCACGCTCACGCGGCAGGCGCCGCACATGCCGATGCCGTCCACCATGATGGAGTTCAGGCTGACCGTGGTCTTCACGCCGAAGGGCTCGGTGGTTTTGGCCACCGCCGCCATCATGGGCACGGGGCCCACGGCCACCACCTCGGACACGGTCTTGTCCGTTTCCAGCCGCTGGCGCAGCAGGTCGGTGACCAGGCCCTTGTGGCCGAAGCTGCCGTCATCGGTGGACACCAGCACTTCGGGGCAGAAGGACGAAAGTTCGTCGTAGAACAGCAGCAGGTCCTTGCTGCGGGCGCCGATGACGGCAACGACATGGTTGCCCGCCTTGTGGTGCCCCTTGGCGATGTGGTGCATGGCCGCGATGCCCGTGCCGCCGCCCACGCAGATGACCGTCCCCGCCTTTTCGATGTGGGTGGGCTTGCCCAGCGGGCCGCACAGGTCGAGAATGGAATCGCCCGCGTCCAGGGTTTCCAGCAGGGCGGTGGACTTGCCCATGACCAGATAGACGATGGTGATGGTGCCGCGTTCGGGATCGGCGTCGGCGATGGTGAGCGGGATGCGTTCACCCTTTTCGCAGACGCGCAGGATGACGAAGTTGCCCGGCTGCGCCTTTTTGGCGATGTGCGGCGCGTCGATGACCAGCTTGCTGGTCTGGCCGGGTATCAGGCGCTCTTTTTCCAGTATCTTGCAGGGCATGCGCGTGCTTCCTTTCTTGCGGGGATTGGCTGTCTGCCCGGCGTTGTGGCGGGGTGCCGCAGTATGCTTGCAGGCACGGCCCGCGCCGGGCGGACGACGGTTTCCGGGTGCCGTGGGAAAAACGACCGCAACCGGTTGAACGGTCAGCGACCTTCGTAAGTTCTGCGCCCGCTCAATGCAAGAAAAATGCGGGTTGCGCGGGCGCCGGGACGCATGTAAATTAGTGTATCGCTCTTGTGAACGCGCCGGACTGGCGGGGCCACCCGTAAACGTACCGGCACAGCCCGGCACGCGCCGGGCCGCATCGTGTTTTCGTGTCGGGCCAGGTATCGGGCTTGGTATCGGGCCTGGCATCGGAGCAAGGACAGGGCAGTCAGGGAATCGGTCATGGACATCGGCGACGCAACCTCGTCACGCGGCCTTGCCGCGTACAGCCGCGCACTGACCCGCGATGCGGGCGATGCGCTGGGGCTGCTTTCCGCCAAGAGAACGAAGACGGCCTTTTCCCTCGGCCCGCTGACGGTCAGCTACGAGACCGAAACCGCCCCCACGGAGCAGGATGCCGCCGTACAGGCCGCCGAATCCCTGCACCGCATGCGGGCCTTCAACTTCGCCGACAGCCTGCAAACGCAGCAACTGCTGGCCGAATTGACGCCCCTGCAAAGTGCGCCGGACGGCGATTTCGGGGCCGCGACCCCGCTTGACGCCAACCCGGATGCCGTTGCCGGGGCCGCCTCCACGAGCCCAAGTGCATTGAGCGGTGAGGGAACGCCCACCCGCACCCCCGCAGCAGGTGCCCGCGCCTATGCCCGCTCCGCCTCCCTCGTGCATGGCTCGCCCATGATCCAGACAGCCGTATAAGCCCGCCCACTACTGTTCATCTTTTGGGGTCCTGCCCTTTTGTCGCCTTCTCCTGTCGGCGTTTTGGCGTTGCTGTTTCGGGAGCGGATGCGCCAATTCGCAATTGACATTCGTTATCATCTAGAGGACAACGGCCTCGTGGCGACTTTCCGTGCCCGAGGCCGTTCCCGTATCCGGGGCGTGCGCGCGCTACATCCGAAAGCCCAGCAGGGCCGCGCACTTTCTGGCCTCTGCCCCGGTGCCCGGTCCGTTGGTTTGCAGCCGCTCCCACATCCGGTTCTGTACGGCCCACCAGTCGAAGTCGGGCGCCACCTCGCGGGTGCGCTGCACGGCACCGCACAGCCCGGCCCAGTCCGGTGCGGGCGCGGCCAGCAGTTCAAGCAGGTGGCTCCGTATCCGTTGGTGCAATCCGTCCCGCTGCCGGGGCGATGGTTGCAGTGAGCGCAGCAGTTCCAGCCCTTGCCGCCAGGCGGCCTCACTGGGGGTTTCTCTGCCGGGGAGGTCTCCGTCGGAACGGTCGGACGCCGGGGCTTCCGTCACCAGCGCCAGCCCCAGTTGCGGGGCCAGGTCGGCCCACAGGTGACTGGCGGGCATGTCGTGCTGTGCCTCTTCCCACGGGTCCACAAGGGCCAGCGCCTGACGCGCCAGCGCGGCGCGCCGGGGGGCCTGATGCCGTTCCTCGCCATGCAGCAGGGCCAGCAGCAGGGCCTGGCGGGCGTTCAGCGGAAGGTCGGCCACGGACAGGGATGTTGCGGGCGCGTCGGGTTGCGTTGCCGGGCGCACCGTAACCCGTGACGCGCGGGCGGACGTGGATGGTCCCGGCGGATGCCAGATGAAGCGCACGGTGCGGCCTTCCGTTTCCAGCGGCAGGCGCAGGGCGGCGGTGCCGGTGACAGGGGCGTTGCCGGTTCTGTCAGGCATGCCCTGCGCATCCTGCGAATCATGGGCATCCTGTGCGTCGTGTGCATCGAGGGTCACGTCCACCTCGGCGCCCGGCCAGGCGTGGGTTGCCGTGGTTCCCGGGGCGGCCAGGCCGTGTTTTGCGCGCAGCCGCCACAGGGCCTGAAGCACCAGACTGGCGTCCGTGCCGCGCCGGGGCAGCACGGTGCGGGACAGGATGTCCGCCCCGGTGCCTTCCTCCGGCTTGTTGGAAACGGCATGGGCCAGATGCTCTGCCAGGTGCGGCAACAGGTCCGGACCGCCGGTGGCGGTGCACAGGTCCAGGGCGCGCAGGGCGTAGGTCATGGCGTTCACGGGCTCTATGCGCGAAATTTCGTCGAAGAACCAGGCGCAGCTGGCAAAGGACGCCAGCCCCGCCTCCTGCATGGCCAGCAGCTTCCACGCCGCGTCTGCCTGCCGCCCGGCGATGCCGGGGGCCAGATGCGCGGCGGCAAAGGCTTCGCGCGCGGGCGC
>NZ_VSMK01000093.1 GCF_011682075.1 Nitratidesulfovibrio liaohensis | reverse complement strand
GGTGGCGGCCCGTGCCCTGCGCCGGGGCCACGCCGCCGCGCAGGCGGACAGCGGCACCGCCATGGGCGCCACACGCAACGTCACGGGCACCGCCCGCAACGCCGGGCAACGCGGGGCGGTGCTGCTGAGCGCCATCGTGACCATCGTGGCCTTTTCGGTGCTGGCCGCCACCATGGTGCCCATGATGACCGGATCCATGATGGGTGAAATCGCCGCCGTGCAGGGCGACCAGGCCTACTACCTTGCGGAATCGGGCTTTGGCGCGGCGGGCAGCATGTTTCTTGCGGCAGGCGACGAACAGGCCCGCAAGAACCTGCTGGAGACCATGGACGGTTCCACCTACACCCTGGCGGGCAACGCAGGTTCGTTCACCCTGGGCGTGGAACCCTACTGGTACGAGGTGACCGGCAACACCGGCACCACCCTGACCACGCGCGCCTACGGCACGCCGCCCACCCTGCCCGCCAACACGTCCGGGCGCATCCGCGCGGGTACCGGGGGCACCTTCTATGGCTACAGCAACATTTCCGTTTCCGGCGACACGGTAACCTTCACCCTTACCAGCACGCCCTCGCCGCTTATCGCATCGGGCACGGACATCTTTTTGAGCGCGCAGCCCAGCGCCAACCAGACCGTGACGGAACGCGGCAATCTTACGCTTAGCGCCAGCAACGCCGCCGCCTTTCCCACCGTCAACGGCATGTTCACCATACGCGACGGCGCCACCCACACCGGACGCGTGGCCTACGTGTACCGCCGCAAGAACGGCAGCACCCTGGAAGACGTGCGGCTGGTGGAAGGACAGGGCGCGACCTGGTCCAGCCTGGCGCTGACCCCCGACGCGAACATCACGCTGGAAGCGTACCTGCGCCTGCACTCCACCGGCACACCGCCCGGCGGGCTGCCGCGAGAGATAATCTACAATGTGCCCATCGGGTGGATTCTGGGCGGCGGCAACTTCAGCAAGGAAAAGTACCAGGACACCTTCGACAATTTGAACGCCTGGTACACGGGCAGCGCCAGCGAAGGGCACCTGGGCACGCACGCCATATCCAGCGGTTCGCTGCATGTCACCTCCATGCAGGCCGCCGCCACCACCGGGCTGGCCAACCTGTACAACTGGTTCACCGGCAGCAATCAATGGAGCACGCTGTTCTTCAACTGGGGCTATACGTCCGCCAACCTTGCACAGGGTTGGGCGGATACAGAGGGCAATTCCAGCTACGACCTGCAATTCAAGGTGCAGGTGGCCAACCAGAGCACGGCGGGCCAGTATTTCGGCGGGCTGCTGTTCCGGGGGCGCAACAGCGGATCGGACGACCTTGACGGGTACGGCATATCCTTCGTGCGGTTCCGGCTGGAGCAGGATTACGTGATCCTGTTTGGTTGGGGTTCGTGGTATCTGCCCGGCGACATCCCTTCCTCGCTCATTCCGGGGTACAACAGCGTCAGCGACCCCGGGCCGCTGTTCACCTCGTCGGACCAGACCATCACCACCAGCGGCTTTCTGTACCGGGAACGCAGCAGGCTTTCGCAACCCGCCATCATGCTGTGGGAACGGCGCAACGGCAACTTCCGCTGGCTGGCATACAAGCTGCTGGGGCAGGCATCGGGCATCATCACCTACAACAGCAGCGGCCCCACATACAGCCTGAAAGACTGGTCCACCATGCTGACCCGGCTGGTGGAAGGGCAGGAACTGGCCTTCCGCAACGGTGGCGGGACCAACGGCTCGGGCGGCACCTTGCGCATAAACTATGGCGACGAAATAACCACCACCAGCGGGGCCAAGGCGCGTGTCATCGGGCCGCCCATCGTCACCAGCGGCGATTGGGCCTCCGGCACGGCACAGGGCACCCTGGTGCTGACCAACGTGGACACCAGCAACGGCAGCTTCGGCAGCGGGCAGGCCATCAAGGTGGACAACGTGCAGCACGCGGTGATCAGCACGGCGGGCGTGGGCGCCAAGACCGACTTCATACGGGTATACTACGCGGACAACACCACCAGCAGTTCCACCACGGGCGATGCCACTCCCTACAACCCGACCTCGCCGGGCGCCAACACCTCGTACACCACCAGCCAGCGCATCAGAAACCCGCGCCTTGCATCATCCGCCGGCACGCTGAACTGGATACCCGACGACTACGAGCAGTGGACCGCATCCACTGACCACTTCTCGCTGGTGCAGTGGGACGGGGTGAACAGCGTCACGGGCTTGTCCGCGCTGGGAGAACGGCTGAACGGCACCAACCTGACCAACACCATCATCCGCAGCTCCAACCTGCTGTCACCAGCCTACGATGCATCCAACCCGGTGTACTCACCGGCAGAGGGGATCGCCATCGTCACCAGCGGGCCAACGGGCGACAATTTCTACTTCGACGACTTCGGCCTGCAACTGGACCTGCGCGGCGGCAAGGGCTTTCTGCCGCCCATTCAACAATAGGAGCCGCAAAGGTTACGGGAAGTTTGCGCCGTGACGTGCACGGTTACGTGCGCAACGCGGCCAACGCAGAAAAACAAACGCGCCCCCTGGGGTGCCGGGGGCGCGTAGACGTGGCGATGCGGATAGGGCGATCTACTGGGCGCCTTCGCCGCCAGCGACACCCGCAGCGCCGCCGGAGGATTCACCACCCCCGTCCAGCAGCTTGAGGCGGCTTTCCACCTCGTTGATGCGGCCTTCCACCTCGTTCTGCTGGTAGCGCGAACGCTGTTTGGCATAGCCATCGCCCTTGGCGCGGGCGCGCCGGTTGTCTAGGTCGTAGGCGTCCTTTTCCTTCCGGAGTTCCTCCAGACGGCGTTGCAGGGCCTCGCGCTCTTCCGCCTTGGGGTCCGCCCCGGACTGGATGGTTTGCGGCACCTGGCCGTCGGGGCCGATGCCCGGTTGACCCGGCTGGCCGGATTGCAGGGGCCGGCCGTCGGGGCCGACATGCACGGGGTGACCATCAGGCCCGATGACGGGGTTGCCGTCCGGCTTCATCAACACGCCGTCCACCACGCGCGCGCCGCCTTCGTCCCCGGCGGGGGCATTGGGGGTGCCCGGGACGGCTGGCCGCCCCTCGCTCGGCGTTACGGAAAGACGTTTCATGGTGGCGGGGGCCTGCCCCGGAGGCTTGTCGGAAATATGCTTCACGCCCTTTTCGTCGGTCCAGATGTAGACCTTGCCGCCAAGGGCCACGCCCGGCGCCACCAGCAACCCGGCCATCAGCAATGCCGCCAGCGGCGCACCCGGCCTACGCAGCGAAAACATCGGTACCTCCCATGCATCACATGACATTCAGGCCCCGTTCGATACCCGTTCCGGCATCCGGCCCCCAGGGCGCACCATACACCACCAAGCCCGCATCGGCCACGCCCCGAAGGGGGGCCGGATGGAGCAGATGGAGCGGATGGCGCGGACGGAGCGGGGGCAACGGACGGAACGGACAGGACACCGAGGCAGGGCGGGCCGGATGGCGCGAACGGCTTGGCGCGACCGCGCTGCTGCTGGCCGTTGCCGGGTCCTGGCTATCACCCCTGCCCCGCCTCGCCGCCGCTGCGCCCGCTGGAGAGGTCGTCACCATCTACCGTTACGTGGACGAGGACGGCGTGGTGCACCTGACCGACAAGCCCAAGGGCGACACGCGCTACCGGGTGTTCGGACGGTTCAGGGTGCAGGAGTTGGTGAAGGCCGTGGGGCCGGTGGGCATCAAGGGGCTGGCCGCCAGGCACGGCGCTCGCCACGGGGTGGACCCGCGTCTGGTGGAGGCGGTGATCGCCGTGGAATCGAACTACGACCCCACTGCGGTTTCGCCCGCCGGAGCGCAGGGGCTGATGCAGATCATGCCCGGCACCCAGCGCGACCTTGGGGTTTCCGCGCCGTTCGACGCCGACGCCAACGTGGAGGGCGGCGTGCGCTACCTGAAGTCGCTCATGGACCGCTTCGGCGAGTTGCCGCTGGCGCTGGCTGCCTACAATGCCGGACCGGAACGGGTGGCGAAGCACGGCGACATTCCGCCCATACCGGAAACGCAGCAGTACGTGACCAAGGTGATGGATACGTATGCGCGGCTTTCACGGTAGAGGCTGTTTCTAAATCGTCCTTTCGCCCGTTGAAAAAAGGATGGCTGCTGGCCCGGGCTGTCTCCAAACCAGGATGGCTCTAGACGGGCTTGCCGGTGACAACCCCGAACCACCAGCGCACCAGCGCCGGGCCGTACAGCATGTACACCACCGCGCCCAGGCTGAGGAACGGCCCGAAGGGAATGGCCACCTCGCGCGCGGTCTGGCCCTCTTCACGGCGGCGCAGAAACCACGCGGCGGCAAGCAGGGCCGAAAGGCCCGCCAGCAGCGTGACCACGGGCAGGGCCTGCCAGCCGCACAGCCCGCCGATGAGCATCATCAGCTTCACGTCGCCAAGGCCCATGCCGTCGATGCCGCGCACCCGTTTGAAGCCCGCCAGCACCAGCCAGAACACGCCGCCGCCCGCCACCGTGCCGATCAGGCTGTCGGCCAGGGGCATGTCCAGCAGCACGGCGGCCACCGGGGCGGCCACGATGCCGGGCAAGGTGATGACGTCGGGCAGGATGAACGTTTCAAAGTCGATGAACGAGGCCACCAGCAAAGCCCCGCCGAACACCATGTATACGGCGAAGGACCACGTGGCGCCAAAGCGCAGCGCCAGCAGCAGGGCCAGCAGGCCGGACGCGGCCTCGACAATGGGATAGCGCGGACTGATGCGCTGGCCGCAGGCATGGCAACGCCCGCGCAGAGCCAGGTAACTGAGGATGGGCACCAGATGCCACGGGCGCAGGGGCACGGCGCAGTGCGGACAGTGCGATGGCGGCCACAGCAGCGACTGCCCCTCGATGGCGCGGTGGATGCACACGTTGTAGAAGCTGCCAAGCACAAGGCCCAACACCAGCGCAAGCCATGGAAAGACGGCGGGGTCGGTGTACGGCATGGTGTGGGCTCCTTCTTCAGCGTTGCGCAAGCGACTTCTAGCAGAAGGGGCCGCGACGCGCCATTAGTATACGATACTTGATTATTCCGCCCATCCGCATAGGATCGGGCCAACCTGAAAGGCGGCATCCGGAAGGCGGCAAGCAGGGCATCCGGAAGGCTGGAAGGGGCATCCGCCCCGGTCCGACCAACGAAAATGCAGCCGGATTCGACCGGACGCGAACCAACCTCAGGCCAGCAAGAAGCCGGCCCCGGACTGCCCCGATTTGCCTCCGAACCGGCGCACACATCCCCCACCGCCGCCCGCACGGCGCAAGGAACCACGCATGGCACGCATCGACCAGTTCTTCCACATCCTGCACGGGCTTGGCGGCTCTGACCTGCACCTTTCCAGCGGCTGCACGCCCATGGTGCGCGTGCACGGCACGTTGCAACGGCTGGACCACCCCGCGCTGGACGACGCCACCCTTGCCGCCATGCTGGACGAGATCATTCCCCCGGCCCGGCGCGACGAATTCGCCGCCAGCGGCGACCTGGACTTCGGCTACGCCGTGCCCGGCATGGCCCGCTACCGCGCCAACTTCTATCGCCACGAGCGCGGCGTGGGCGCGGCCTTCCGCGAAATTCCCGGCAACATCCCCTCGGTGGAGTCGCTGGGCCTGCCCCCGCTGCTGCGCGACCTGGCCATGCTGCCCAAGGGCCTCGTGCTGCTGACGGGCCCCACCGGCAGCGGCAAGTCCACCACGCTGGCGGCCATGATCGACCACGCCAACACCCACCGCCGCGACCATATCATCACCATTGAAGACCCGGTGGAATTCGTGCACGAGCCGCGCGGGTGCCTGATCAACCAGCGCGAGGTGGGCCGCCACACCAAAAGCTTTGCCGCCGCCCTGCGCGGCGCCCTGCGCGAAGATCCGGACATCATCCTGGTGGGTGAAATGCGCGACCTGGAAACCATCAGCCTGGCGCTGGAGGCAGCGGAAACCGGGCACCTGGTGCTGTCCACGGTGCACACCATCTCCGCGCCCAAGACCATCGACCGCATCGTCGAGGTGTTTCCGCCGGAAATGCAGGCCCAGATCCGCACCAGCCTTTCGGAAACCCTGCAGGCCGTCATCTCGCAGGTGCTCTTTCCGCGCGCCGACAGGCCGGGTCGCGTGGCTGCCCTGGAAATCATGCTGGGCGTGCCCGCCGTGCGCAACCTGATCCGCGAAAGCAAAACCTACCAGCTGACCAGCGTACTGCAAACCGGCAAGAACGCGGGCATGCAGACCCTGGACGACGACATCCTGCGGCTGCTGGGCGCGGGGCTGATCAACCCGCGCGACGCCGCCGTGCACGTGGCCGACAAGCCGCGCTTCAAACCGTATCTGGCCGGGGTGAACGCCACGGCCATGGGCCGCCCGGGCAGCGCGGCGGACCTTGCGGATGACGATTTCTGATCGGCGCCCCTCACGGGTGCCGGGGACAAGACATGAACTATCTTGAATTGCTGGGTCTTTCGCGCGAGCCGTTTTCCACCTCGCCAGACCCGCTCTCGTACTATCGCGCGCCCGGCCACGAACTGTGCCTGCACCGGCTGGAAATAGCCGTGCGGCTGCGGCGCGGGCTTAACGTGGTGTTGGGCGATGTGGGCACCGGCAAGAGTACCCTGTGCCGCTGCCTGCTGCGCGCCTTTGCCGAGCAGCCGGAAGTGACCGCGCATCTGATTCTGGACCCCGGCTTTGCCAGTGCAGAGGCCTTTGCCCTGCACCTGTCCGGACTGCTGGCCGGGCCGGATGGGGGGCCGGGTGCGCCCGCCGCACCCGACGCGGAAGCCGATGGGGGCGCGGAGGCTGACGAAGGGAGGCGTACTGACGGACGGCCGGGAGCTGACGGACGGCCGGGGGCTGACGGAAGGTCGAGCACCCTTCAGGACGCCGCCGCACTCGCCCCCATGGCGACCAACATCACGGTCAGCAGCGCACCCGCGCAGGGGCCAGCGCAAGCGTTGGCCGCCCCCGCGCGCACGGCCCCCG
>NZ_VSMK01000092.1 GCF_011682075.1 Nitratidesulfovibrio liaohensis | reverse complement strand
GTCTGCCCCGGCCACGCCCGCTGCGCCCGCCGCTGTCGCGGGCGGTCCGCAGGGCGGCGTGTTCGACAGCGAGGCAGCCGCCACGGGCGGCGCCGACACCGACGGCTCCATGCTGGCGGGCGGCACGCACCGTATCGTGGTCATCGCCCTGGCCGACTGCTGGGTGCATTCCAGCGCGGATGATTCCGACGTGCGCCAGTTCTCGCTGCACAAGGGCCAGACCTTTGCGCTGACCTTTTCCAAGCGCCTCACGCTCAAGCTCGGCAACGCGGGCGGGGTGCGCATTCGCTACAACGGGCAGGAACAGCCCGCGCCCGGCGATATGGGCCAGGTGCGGACCCTGGTGTTTCCGCCGCAGGCGCAGTAGCGGGCAGTGGGTCTGGTCGGCTGCCCGGTGCCGACCGCGCCGACGCAACAACGCCCGCAAGGGCAGGGCTGCCATGGAGTTTTCGGAACAGGTGCTGATCGTCCGCACCGGACGATTCAGGGAAGCGGACCTTTGGGTCCGCTTCCTGTCTCCGACACGCGGTCTGCTCACCGCCTTCGCCTTCGGCGGCTGCCGCAGCCGCAAGCGATTCTGTGGCTGTCTTGACCTGTTCAATCGCTCGCTCCTGCGGGTAAAGTCCACGCGCGGCGGGCAGTACCTGTCCATTCAGGAAGGCACCCTGCTGCGCGGACCTGATCGTCTGCGCCGCGACTGGCCGCGATTTGGCGCGGCGGTGAACTGTCTGAAATTTCTCGAAGCCCTGGGCTGCGGCCCGGAAGGGGCTGCGGCCACCCATCAGCTGGTCGAGGGCGTGCTGGAACTGCTGGAGGGCGGCGGCCCCGTGCCCGACATGCTGCCGGTGCTGTTCCGGCTGCGCCTGGCGGCGGAGCAGGGCTATGCGCCCCGTCTGGACAGTTGCGCCACCTGCGGCGCGGACTTGACCCATGTTGCCGGTGCGGCCTTTCTGGTGCAGGAGGGTGCGGCCCAGTGCGATGCCTGCCTGCCGTTGCCGGGGCCGCGTGTGCGGGTGGAGCGTGAAGCGCTTGACGTGTTGCGCTTTGTGCAGGACAATTCACCGCTTCTGTGGCCGGGCGTGCTGCCCCCGGCACCGGGGATGGGCGGCGTGATGCCGGAGCAGGGGGATGCTCCCCCAATGTCTCCCCCGCCGCCGGGTGGAAATGTGCCGGACGGCAATGCACCCTTGACTGCTGCCTCCGGCGTGTACGGGGCGGAGTACGATCTGCCCCCGCCGGACATGACCCCCCGTGCCGATTCCGCCCGCAACGGCTTTGCTGGCGGGGCGTCGCCCCGGTTCATGGACGGGCGTTTTCTGGGTAGCCTGTCGGGCCTCGCCTTTGGCGACGGCGGGCACGGTTCGCTGGACGACTGTCTGTGCCGTTTGCCGGACAGCGCCCTGCCGGACAGCGTTCTGCCGGGCAGTGTCCGGGCAGTCGGAGCCGTACCCGCAGCCGGAGAGGGGCGGGATGACTCCGCACCCGCACAGCCGACGCCCAAGGATGCTCCACGCCCCCTGTGGAACGGCAGTGCGGTGTTCGAGAGCGATCCGTTCGGGCCGGTGCTCGGCAGCGAGGACATGAACGGCACGGACATGGCTAGCGACGGTCGGGCCGGTGGACCCGCGGCACGGCAACAGGAAATTTCGAGGGCGGGGCGCGACGCCGATGCGTCGGTGCCGCTGCGGCCTGTTGCGTCGGCAGCGTTGGTGGCTGGCCCGTCAGCCGGTCAGTCAGGTCAATCCGGCCAGTCCAGCCAACCCAATCTGGCGGACAGGCCTGATGCGGGTGGCATGCCGAACCCCGCCGACGCCAGGAACAGGGCCGCCGTGCGGCGGCAGTGCACCCGGGCGGTGGAAGGCTTCATACAGTTTCACATCGGCCTTGCGTGGGACAACGGGCGGTTCCGCCGCCTGTAGCGCGGGGCCGCATGCCGGGCCAACCGGACGAGGCGGACCATCAGATGAGGTGGATCAGCCAGACAAGGCGGAGCAGCCGAACCCGCCGAGTCAGCCAGTCCTGTTGGTCCGCCACCAGCGTCAACAGTCAGGTCAAGTCAGGATAATCAGGGGTACAGCATGCTTTTTCAGGACGTCATCCTCACCTTGCAGAATTTCTGGGCCAAGCGGGGCTGCGTGATCATGCAGCCCATCGACGTGGAATGCGGGGCCGGTACCTTCAACCCCTCGACCTTCCTGCGCGTCATCGGGCCGGAGCCGTGGAACGTGGCCTACGTGGAGCCTTCGCGCCGTCCCACCGATGGCCGCTACGGCGAAAACCCCAACCGGCTCCAGCACTACTTCCAGTTTCAGGTCATCCTGAAGCCTTCGCCCGACAACGTGCAGGACATCTATCTGGACAGCCTGCGCGCCCTCGGCATCGACCCGGCCGCCCACGACATCCGTTTTGTGGAGGACGACTGGGAATCGCCCACCCTGGGCGCCTGGGGGCTTGGCTGGGAGGTGTGGCTGAACGGCATGGAAGTGACCCAGTTCACCTACTTCCAGCAGGTGGGCGGCATAGACCTTGCCCCCACCAGCGTGGAAATCACCTACGGGCTTGAACGGCTGTGCATGTACCTGCAGGGCAAGGAGTCGGTCTACGACCTTTCGTGGAACGACCGGGTAACCTACGGGAACATCTACCACCAGAACGAGGTGGAGCAGTCGAAGTACAACTTCGAGGCCAGCAACCCGAAGATGCTGCTGGACCAGTTCAATGCCTGCGAGGCCGAGTGCAAGCGGCTGTGCGACGAAGGGTTGTTGTGGCCTGCCTACGATTACTGCCTGAAGTGCTCGCACACCTTCAACCTGCTTGACGCGCGCGGGGCCATCTCCATCACCGAACGCACCGGCTACATTGGCCGCGTGCGTGCCCTGGCTTCTGCCGTGGCGCGGCTGTATGCCGCCCAGCGCGAGGAGCTTGGCTATCCCATGCTGGCCGCCCGCTAGCCCGGAACAAGAAGGAAGGACGTGAGCATGTCGCAATTCGTGCTTGAAATAGGTTTCGAGGAACTGCCCTCCCGTTTCCTGCCCGGCCTGGAGCGGGAACTGGCGGAACGCTTTGCCCGCGCGTTGGACGACGACGGCGTGGAGCATGAATCCATCCGGGTGCTGACCACCCCCCGCCGCGCCGCCGTGCTCATCGAGGGTATCAACCCCGTGCAGCGCGAGGCGGAAGAAGTGGTGCCCGGCCCGCCGGTGCGCGTGGCCTTCGACGCCGAAGGCAAGCCCACCAAGGCTGCGGAAGGCTTTGCCCGCACCCAGGGCGTGGAAATGGCCGACATTTTCACCCTGTCCACGGACAAGGGCGAATACATCGCCGTGCGCAAGCGCACCGGCGGGGCCATGTCGGCGGATCTCATCGCCGCCGCCTGCCCGGCCATCGTGGCCGCGCTGCCGTTCCCCAAGCGCATGCGCTGGGGCAGCGGCGATTTCACCTTCGGTCGTCCGCTGCGCTGGCTGCTGGCCCTGTTCGACGACGCGGTGGTGCCCTTCGAGGTGGGCGGCGTGGTTTCCGGCGGGGTCACCTGGGGCCATCGCATCCACGGGGCCGGTCCGCTGGTGGTGAAATCGGCCGACGACTACCTGAACGTGGTCACCGAAAAGGGCGGCGTCACGCCCGACCCGGCGGAGCGCCGCGCCATGATCCTTGCGGGCGGCAACGCCGCCGCAGAGGCTGCGGGCGGGCGCATCCTGTGGAAGGAAAGCCTGCTGGACGAAGTGCAGGGCCTTGCCGAGCATCCGGTGCCGCTGCTGGGCGACATCGACCCTTCGTTCCTGGAATTGCCGCGCGAAGTGCTGCTGACCAGCATGGAAAGCCACCAGAAGAGCTTTGGCGTGGAAGGGCCGGACGGTGCGCTGCTGCCGCACTTTCTCACCGTGCTGAACCTCACTCCGCTGGATGTGGCGCTGGTCAAGAAGGGCTGGGAACGCGTGCTGCGCGCCCGGCTGGAGGACGGCCGCTTCTTCTGGAAGACCGACCTTGCCGCCAGCTTCGACGCCTGGCTGGCCGAACTGGACAACGTGATCTTCCTCGGGCCGTTGGGCTCCATGGGTGACAAGACGCGCCGCCTCGAAAAGCTGTGCGCCTGGCTGGCCAAGGCCGCAGGCGTTGCCGACGAGTCGGCCTGCGCCCGCGCCGGTCGCCTGTCCAAGGCCGACCTGGTGTCCGAGATGGTGGGTGAATTCGACACCCTGCAAGGCATCATGGGCGGCATCTACGCCCGCCGCATGGGCGAGCCGGAAACCGTGGCCGCCGCCCTGGCCGAACAGTACCTGCCCGCCGGTCCGGACAGCCCGGTGCCCGCCACCCTGGCGGGTGCGCTGCTGTCCATCGCCGACAAGGCGGATACCATGGCCGGGTGCTTCGGCCTGGGCATGATTCCCACCGGCGCGGCGGACCCGTATGCCCTGCGCCGCTGCGCCCTGGGCATAGCCCGCATCGTGCTGGAGCACGGGCTGCGCATCGATGTGCGCGAACTGTTCCGCACGGCGCTGGCCCTGTATGGCGAGCGCGCGTGGAAGCTGGCCCCGGCGGAAGCGCTGGTGAAGCTGGAAGAGTTCTTCATGGCCCGGCTCAAGAACCACTTCATGGCCGCCGGGCATGAAACCCTGCTGGTGGAGGCGGCTCTGGCCGCCGATACGCCGGGGGGCGCGGGAATCGACGTGCGCGCCGCCGGGGCGCGTCTGGCCGCGCTGGCCGACTTCAGCCGACGCGACGACTTCGGTAGCGCGGTGCTGACCTTCAAGCGCGCGGCCAACATCATCCGCAAGCAGGGGCAGGAGGGCGGCGCCGTGCTCGACGGCGCGTACAACCACGCCCTGCTGGCCGAGGATGCGGAAAAGGCCCTGGCCGCGCGGCTGGAAGACGTGGCCCCGCGTTTCGAAGTCCTGTGGGCGGCGGACGACTTTGCCAGCCTGTTCGGCCTCCTGGGTGAGCTGCGCCCGGCGGTGGACGCCTTCTTCGACGGCGTGATGGTCATGTGCGACGATGCAGCGGTGCGCACCAACCGCCTGAACCTGCTGAAGGCGTTGACGCTGCGGCTGGGGCGCCTGGCCGACTTTGGCGCGTTGCAGATGTAGTTTGTCCCCGGTGACTGTAAGCGCAGGGGAAGTTGGGGGCCGGGCGGATGTTCCGGCTTTCTAGCTCGCGCCTTGGCACACGAAATTCACCGAAATTCGGCCAATGGCGCGGAATGCGGAGGCGCGGGCTTGACAAGCCCCTGCCATGCGGGTATTGACTGGTTCCCCGTGTTCCAGCCCAGAAATTAACTGAACATATATTGCGAAGCCATTCGGAGGAGTTACCTTGGCTAACCACAAGTCTGCCATCAAGCGGCACAAGCAGAGCCTGAAGCGCGCCGCGCGTAACCGCGCCGCCAAGACCAGAATCAAGAACGTGGTGAAGGCCGTGCGTGCCGCCGTCCTGCAGAAGGACAAGGACACCGCTGCCCAGGCCCTGACCGCTGCCATGTCGGTGCTCGACAAGGCCGCCGGCAAGGGCGTCATTCACTGGAAAAAGGCGGCCCGCAAGATTTCTCGCCTGACCAAGGCCGTGGGCTCCGTCGAGTAGTCCCGCCTTTCCTTTCGCGCGTCAGCCCGCCGGATTCGTCCGGCGGGCTTTTCGCGTTTGGTCCTCCACGGTGCATGGCCGCGTGCGGCACGCATAGTGGGGCCTGGATGGCGTTGGGGGCACGCACACTCAGCGACGCCAACAACAGAAAAGCGCCCCGGTCTTGCGACCGGGGCGCCGTGCATTCTGGCTTGGAGGAAACCGGCCTAGACCAGCTGCTTCAGCAGGGTTTCCTTGATGGAGTCGATGGAGCCTTCCCCGTCGAGCTCGATGAACTTGGTCACGCCCTTGGCGGCGAGATCCTTGTAGAAGTAGGCGGCGGCCAGGGTGCCGTCCACGGTGTTATAGTAGATGTCGTGGCGCTTGCCGATGGCGCCTTCATCCTGGTCGTCGGCACGGGCGGACAGGCTGCCGCCACACACCCGGCACACGTCGCCGTTGGGCTTGATGGCGTCGATGAAGATGTTGTTCGGGTGGTTGTTGTCGTTCTTGCAGAGGCGGCGGCCCATGATGCGGTTCTTGGCCACTTCGCGGGGCAGCAGGATTTCGATGACGTAATCCAGCTTCAGACCCTCGGCCTGAAGGGCGTCCCACAGCTTCTGGGCCTGCACCATGTTGCGGGGAAAGCCGTCGAGCAGCCAGCCGTTGGGACCGGCGCCCTTCAGGGTTTCCAGCACCATGGGAATGGTGATGTCGTCGGGCACGAGGTCGCCACGGTCGATGTATTCCTTGGCCTTCTTGCCAAGTTCGGTGCCGCCGCCGATGTGCTGGCGGAAGATGGCGCCCGATTCGATGTGGGCAAGATCGTACTTCTTCTTGACGAGCGCCCCCTGGGTGCCCTTGCCGCTACCATTGGGACCGAAGATGAGGATATTCACCCCGAACCTCCTTGTAATAATTTTCACGAGTGATTACCGCGAAGGCCGCCCCCTGTCAATCCATGCCCCTGCAAGCTCGTGAGAAATGCGCGAAATGCGGAAGGATTGCCGAGGGCAATTGGCGGAACAGGCGCGGAAGCACGGCGAGTCAGGGCAGGTGGCGGTGCGGGCGGAGAAGCACGCGCGAGAGCAGGAACGGGGAAGGCCTGCCGTTGCTGCGACAAACCGGCGGGAGGCCTTGTGAAAAGGCGCGGCAACGGACTGGGTGCGAGAGAGGAACTAGGCCTTGTTCGGCAGGGA
The DNA here is from genome assembly GCF_011682075.1 of Nitratidesulfovibrio liaohensis. Taxonomy (GTDB): domain Bacteria; phylum Desulfobacterota; class Desulfovibrionia; order Desulfovibrionales; family Desulfovibrionaceae; genus Cupidesulfovibrio; species Cupidesulfovibrio liaohensis. The sequence continues at coordinate 237 of NZ_VSMK01000092.1, read as the reverse complement.
GGGCTGGCAGGTGGGCGCCTGAAACTCGATGCCTCCCCCGCCGTTTTCGCACTTGCCGCCGCCGGACAGGGGCACCACCCGCGCCGTCTTGCCGCCGGGAAACTGCACGCAGGCCCCGCCATGCCCGGCGTGCCATGCGGCATCCAGGTCCATCAGGCTGACGGCCAGCGGCTGGCCGGGGCCAAGCCTGTCCAGCATGCGCTTGTACAGGCGCAGGCGCGCCGCGCGGTGCAGGCC
>NZ_VSMK01000091.1 GCF_011682075.1 Nitratidesulfovibrio liaohensis | reverse complement strand
GGGGTACGCCGTCGGCGGCAGCGGGCGGCCTGCGCTCCCCCCGGCCCTGCCCGGCGTGGTCCCTTCCGCGAACATGGGCGGACGGGGAATGCCGGGCGCGCCATCAAAACGCCCCCCCTGTGCAAAACCGCCGCCACCCACTCCGCTCCTGCCACCGCCAAATCCCGCCCCCCTTTGCGCGGCGTGGCCATTCTGCACGTCCCGGCGCATCAATCCGCCGGAATAGCTTTCGTGCATCTCGTCAAACAGATGGGCGGGAAGTTCGCGCACAAAGGGGCTGGGCACGGCGGGCTGGTTGCCGCCGTCGCCCCGGCTGTACAGGCTGGCGGGCACGAACAGACACAGGTGGTCGCGGGCGCGGGTGCAGGCCACGTACATCAGCCGCCGCTCTTCCTCGAAGTCTTCGGCGCGGGCAATGGCATGCCGCGAGGGAAAACGCTCTTCCACAAGGTCGATGAGCAGCACCGCGCCCCACTCCAGCCCCTTGGCGGAATGGATGGTGGACAGCACCACGCTGTCACGGTTTTCCTCTTCCTCGCCGGGGTCTTCCAGCGACAGGTCGGAGATGAACAGGTCCAGGTCGCGGTAGGACGCGGCAATCTGGAGCAGTTGTTCCAGCCCCTGCTGCCTGCGCGGCCAGTCGTCGGGGAAGGCGGCCTCCATGCGCGGCTTGTAGTGCTCCATAACCTCTTCGAGCAGCGAGGTGGGCGTGTGCGGGCGCTTGCGCAGGCCGTCCAGCAGGTCCAGGTCGGCGCGCAGTTCGGGGTAGCGCAGGCAGGCGCGGCTGGTGGCCTCCGGGTTGCCCTGCCGGGCCACGTCGTACAGCTTGAGGGTGGTCTTGGGCCCCACCCCCTTGGACATGGCGGCAATGCGCTGGAACGCGGGCAGGTCCAGCGGGTTCAGCACCAGGCGCGCGTAGGACAGCACATCCTTGACATGGGCCGCCTCCGAATAGCGCAGCCCGCCGTACTTGCGAAACTTCACGCCCAGTTTGTTCAGCTGCACTTCCACATGGTACGACTGGTACCCCGCCCGGAACAGCACGGCGATGTCGTGCGGCGGGTAGCTGCGCAGAAATTCCACGATGCGCGACACCACCAGCGAGGCCTGGGTCAGGTCGCTAAGCGGGCGCACCACCTGCGGCCTGTCGCCCCCTTCGCGCGCGGCGAACAGCTTCTTGCGGTAGGCCTGCGGTGCCTCCGCCAGGATGGCGTTGGTCAGGTCCAGCACCGGCTGCACCGAACGGTAGTTCTCTTCCAGCTTGATGATCTGCGCGGCGGGGAACAGCTTGGGGAAATCCAGGATGTTGCGCACGTCCGCCCCGCGAAAGGCATAGATGGACTGGGCGTCGTCGCCCACGGCCATAATGTTGCCGCCCTCGCCCGCCAGCAGGTGCACCAGCCGGGCCTGCACCAGGTTGGTGTCCTGATATTCGTCCACCATGATGTAGCGGAACTTGGCGCGGCACCAGTCCAGCACGTCGGCCCGTTCGCGCAGCAGCCGCTCCAGTTCGAACAGCAGGTCGTCGTAGTCCAGCAGGCCGTGCTCGCGGCGATAGGCGTGGTAGGCGGCGGCGATGCGGCCTATGCCTTCGGCGTGCACCAGCAGGTGGAACGCCTCGCGCCGGATCACCTCGTCGATGTCCAGTTCCTTGTTGCGGGACTTGCTGATGAGCCCCACGATGTTCTGGGTGCGCGGGAAGGACCGGTCGCCCTTGCCGATGCCCAGATTGTCCTTGCAGTGGCGCACCGCATCCACGATGTCCGCGCCGTCCATGACGGTAAGGTCGCCCGCCTCGTAACCCGAGGGGCGGAACTGGCGCAGCACCGAATAGGCGAAGGCGTGAAAGGTGCCGCCCTGCACCCCGGTGACCCCGTGCACCCCGCCGTGGACGGCGGCGGTGGCGCTGTGCTCCAGCAGCCGCCCGGCCCGGTGCAGCATTTCGCGCGCGGACTTGCGGGTGAAGGTCAGCAGCAGGATGGCGGAAGCGGGCACGCCCTGCTCCACCAGATTGGCCAGCCGGTAGACGATGGTGCGCGTCTTGCCGCTGCCCGCACCGGCAATGACCAGCACAGGGCCTTCCAGGGTGGTGGCAGCCTGGTACTGGGCGGGATTCAGTTCACTTCGATAATCTATCATGTGTTTGCCGGATGCTTATCGGTGCGTTTTCGTTGTAACGTCTTTACCGGCGGGCTTCAGCGCGCGCGGATGATTGGACTATCGGCAAGTGACGCATGCGGGGCGGCGGCATGCACCGTACCGGGCGAGACCGGGCCGGACAAGATCGGGCCGGACAAGATCGGGCCGCGCCAGTCCGCCTGTCCGGCAAGAATCGCCGGGTAGGCCACGGTGCGCGGCGGCGCATCCAAACCGAAGTGGCGCAGCACAAGCGCGCCCGCATCGCGCACCGAAACCGGCGCGTCAATGCCGGGCTGTCCGGCCTGCGAATCGTACCAGAAGGCGTCATCCGGGGTGTGGGTGCCGGTGCGGCCGTACTGCCTCGGCAGGCCGAAGACCTGGCTGCGGTTCCACTTGGCCTTCAGGTCGAAGCCGTAGGCGGGCACGCAGACCAGATCCGGCGCGGCCCAGCGCAGGGGCGGGCCGTCTCCGCAGGCGAAAGCATCAGGGGCGGGAGAGGCGACAGGCTGGCCCGTGCCGACACGTTGGCCGGTCGCTCCCTGTCCGAAACCTGCCTGCCCCGGCGCGCCGGAACCCGCCGTATCCTGCCCCAACGCCCCCTGCCCCGGCACCTCCGGCCCGTAGGCCTCGTCCGCCGTGAGCACGGCGCGGAACACCGGCGCGCCCTCGAAGGTCAACGCCCTAAGTTCGCGCCGCAGCCGTTCGGCCAGTCGCTGCCCCGTCGCGTCGTCCAGCGTGCCGTCGGGGAAGCGGCGGCGGGTGCGCAGGTAGATGCGGCCCGGGTCCAGCGCAAAGGCCGCGCTGTCCGGGTGCAGGGTGGCGGCGTCCAGTTCGTGGCACTGCTCCACGCCGCCGGACGTGACCTGACGCAGCAGCCCCTGCCCGCGCAGCCAGGCGTTCAGGTCCACCTCTGCCCGCACCGGGCCGAACCCGTGGTCGGCCAGCGCCAGCAGCCGCACCGGGCGACCGTCGCGCTCGGAAAGCGCCTTGACGAGATCCAGCACCTCGCCCACCAGCGCGTCCCATTCCGCCAGAAATTCCATGCAGGCCGGGTGCTGCGGGTGGCCTTCGTCGGTTACCGCGTCCCACAGGAAGTGGAACAGCCGGTCGGTTTCCGTCAGCACCAGCACGAACAGGTTCCACGCAAGGTCGGGCCACAGCAGGCGCAGCGCCGCGCGGCGCGAGGCAAGGGTGGCGCGCAGTTCCGCCAGCAGGTGGGCAGGATCCGAGCCGCCACGCGCGGTGTCGGCCTCCAGCCGGTAGCCCGCCCCGGTCAGCGGCCCCAGCAGGAACGGCGGATGCACCGCCCGCGCAAGGTCGTGCGCCACGAACCCGGAAATCAGCATGCCCGGAATGGGGCGCGCCGGATAGGTGTTGGGCAGGTTGATGACCCGGCTGGTCAGTCCGCGCTCGCCCAGACGGTCGAAGATGGTGGGCGCGGCCACCTGCGAAAAATCGGCCAGCGACAACTGGCGCGTCGCCACGTTGAATCGCGTGAAGCCGTACACCCCGTGCGCTTCCGGACCGGCGGCGGTGTAGAACGATGTCCAGTTCACCGGCGACAGGTCGGGAAGCTCGGCAGCCAAGGCCGACGCATTGGGGGATACGGCGATGCGGGCAAGATTGGGGGTGCGGCCCTGCGCGCAAAGGTGGCGGGCCAGCGAGAACGGCAGGCCGTCCAGCCCGAGCACCACCAGACGGGGGCGCGTGTCCGTGTGCATACCGAGCCTGTAGCAGATGGGGGGGCGATGCGCCAGCGCGCCCACAGCACGATGGACGCGACGGGATGGCGGGCGACGGGCGTCGGGATGGCGGGGCCATCCCGACGATGCCTGTGCGCCACACCACCGGGAGCGTTGTGTATGCGAGGAGGTGGTGAGTGGGTGTGGGGGGCGCGATGCGTGGGGGGCGCGAACCGTTGGCTCTGGAGCACCGTCCCGCCGCGCGTTGCTGCGACATCGGAAGGCAGTGACCTCGCCGCCCCTTGCGTGCTTGCGCTAGGCCCCGCGCTTGCGCCGCGCGGTGATGGTTTCGCCGCCCACGCCCCAGTTGTCGGTGTCCACCTCGTCGATGGTCACCACGGTGGTGGCGGGGTTCTTGCCCAGGATATCCACCAGCAACTGGGTGACGCCCTGGATGAGCGCGGCCTTCTGCTCGTTGGTGGCGCCTTCGCGGGTGATGCGGATGTTGACGTACGGCATGGGAAACTCCTTGCGTGCGGGTTGGGTGCGCCAGTATCCACCGCCGGGGAGGGCGCGTCCAGCCCTGCCGCCCCCCTGCCGTTTTGACGCCCGGTACGTCCACGCTCTATCATGGGGAAAACATGCGCCCCGTGATACGGGAAGGTGACGCACCCGCCGCAGCCCGTCGCGCGCGGCGGGGAGCAACCGTGACGGCAGGCGGCAGCCGGGCGGCGACGGACGACACCGGACAGGCTACACCGGGCAGTCCGGCCGGCCTGACGACACCGATCTGACCATGCCGATTCGGTGACACCGCCTGAACCACACCGGGGCGGCCACGTTGCCGAGGCCATACCGTCCCGGCGAAACCGTCCCGACCTGACGGGCTCGACCAGACGGGCCCGGCCTGACTGCCCCGTCCAAACCTCAAGGACCGACCATGGCCAAATTCGACTGCGAACTCTTCGGCCACTTCGTCTACGGGCCGGAACTGAGCTACAACGACCTGCTGACCCGCGAGGCGGAACTGGTGGACGCCATCCACGGCGCGCTGGACGCCACCGGCGGCGAACACATCGACTTCACCCCCACGGGCGATGCCTTGCGCGTGCAGTGCGTGTTCGCCCACCACGAGGAAACGATATTCCACGCAGCCTGCGCCGCCGTGGCCCCCCTGCTGCGCCACGACGTGGAAGGCCGCATGCTGTTCGTGGACAAGGGACTGGACCTGCTGCACCTGTACCTGCTGGCCGACAACGCCTGGCAGGAAGCCGCCCTGCGCCTGCCCGACGCCCGCGCGGGCATGGCTGTCCATGCCCACAAGGACCCGGCCCTGACCGTGGTGCCCACGGCAAAGCCCAAGCCGGGAGCGGCCCGTGCCAAACGCGGAAAGGGCGGAGGTGGCGGCAAGGCTGCCGCGAAAGCGGAGGAATAGGCGAAGGGGCGCGGGTTCCGCTCGGGCCTGCCTGGGCGCCTGAGCCAGTTCGCGGCAGCCCCCCGGCAGCCCCCGGGCAGCCCTGACGCCCAAAAGCGACGTCCCCTTGCGCCACCGGACTCGACACCCGGCGCCATTCCCTGCGCACGGCCCCACCCCGACATTGACGGCAACCCGCCCGCATACTAGGGTTTCGGCCCATTCCCACCGTGCCCGGATGGCGGAACTGGCAGACGCAAGGGACTTAAAATCCCTCGGCCTCACGGCTGTGCGGGTTCAATCCCCGCTCCGGGCACCACAAGAAAAACAGAAGGTCGCATGCGCGCTGTTCGGGCGCATGCGACCTTTTCCGTTGTTGCCTTCCGGTCACGCTGTTGGCTCGGCGTACGGCAACGCCGCTTCTGGTCAGCGCCGCACACCATCTCGCCAAGGCGATACAAGCAAACCTACACACCCTTCGGACTTACTATGCCGTCGCCCCATGAAATATGCGCACCCCCTCGCAAACCGACCGGAATCGGACTGGGAACCGCTTTCGCGGCACTTTGAAGAGGTTGCGGACCTCGCGGGGCATTTCGCTTCCACCTTCGGAGCCAGGGAACGGGCCTGACGGCAGGCCTGCTGCACGACGTGGGCAAGCAGCCGGCGGCGTTTCAGGCCTATCTACGCGCATCGGTTGCAGGCAAGGATCCTGGTCGCGGACGCGTCCCGTCAACCATGGAGTGCCGACGCTTTCGCCCCATCTGGCGCGACTGGTGCTACTCGCGCGGCGGCGAGACGGGGCCTGCGTGGCGGGGGTGTCGATGATGTTCCGGTTGGTCCGCCGAGGAGGGGAGGAAAAATAACGCCCCGGTCGGAGCGGCGGCCTGCCTCCCCCCGTTACCAGCGGCGCGCTTTCCGGTATGGTGAAGGAAATCCCGCTTCAGGAGCCCGCCATGCCGCATGCCCACCGCGCACTCCACGCAGATCCCCTTTGTGTTCCCCATGACACGGCCCATGCCGCTGCCCGTGACGCAATCAATGACGCGCGTCGTGCCTTCGGAGAGCCACCAGCCCCGCACGCACCCCGCACCACGGGCAACGCCGCGGTGGCCAACGGTTCGTCCAGATGGTGGGGCGCCCTGCTCGGTCCGCTGACGCTCACCGCCGGGCTGGTCATGACGTTGGGCACCCTGCTGACTGGCTGCGGTGACAAGACTCCCCCCGGCGAGGTGGCGGTCATGCGGGCCTGCCGCATCTGTCATGGTACGGAGCGCATCTGCGCGGACATCGGCAAGCTGGACCGGGCAGGCTGGGAAAAGACCGTGGACCGGATGATTGCGGGCGGCGCCAACGTCACTCCCAACGAGCGCATCGTCGTCATCGACTGGCTGTCCACGCGCAAGCCGGGCGACAAGCCCTTGTGCCCGTAAGCCGAAATTCGGCACCTTCCGGAAGGCAACCGATCAGCCTCCGGGCGCCACACGCATATGCGCCCATACCGCACGCTTGCCCCACCCCTTACCGCATACCTTGCCGCACACCTTGCCGGACCGGCAAGCGGTCCCTCCATGGCATGCCGCGCCCCGCCCACCTGTCGTGCGGCACCCCTCTTCCGCCCTCGGCAGCGAGGACAAGCCCCCCGCGCGCCGAGCCGGTCGGACCTTCGGCCTACCGCGCTCCGGCGGGCTGCGTGGCCCGCCGCCGCTTGGGGGAGAGCCATGCGGCCAGCAGAAACAGCGCGCACGACAGCAGCACCACGGCGGCCCC
>NZ_VSMK01000090.1 GCF_011682075.1 Nitratidesulfovibrio liaohensis | reverse complement strand
CGGCCCCGGCCTCTGCCGCCGGGCGAAACGCCACGCCGCCCAGCGCGTCGATGGCCACGTCCATGCCCGCATAGAACCGCGCAAAGCCCTGCCCCTCCAGCGGGTCGCGCCACACGTCCAGTTCCACTGCCGGATTCACCTGCGCCACGCGGCGCGCGGCTGCGTCCGCCTTGGGCATGCCGAGTTCCGCCTCAGTGGCCAGCAACTGGCGGTTCAGGTTGGTTGCCTCGAACACGTCGTGGTCGGCCACCCGGATCTGGCCGACGCCCATCCGGGCCAGCCCCTCCAGAATGTGCCCGCCAAGGCCGCCCAGCCCCACCAAGGCCACCCGTGCGCGCAGCAGCCGCGCCTGGCCTGCGCAATCCAGCGTGGCGAAGTTGCGCAGGTAGCGTTCCGGCACCAGCCCCAGTTCCAGCGCGGCGATTTCAGCCTGGCGCAGGGACATGCCCGCCTGGCGCGCCGCCCTGTCCGCAGCCCCGTGCGCAAGCATCCGCACGGAGGTGCCGTCGGACAGGATGCCGGGCACGGCGGCCCGCTCCAGTGCCTGGCGCAACATGTCGGCAGAATTCATGGCTACCTCTTTCAGGGCAATCCTTTGTGAGTACAGGGTGATACCGTGGCTGGCATACGCCACACGTGCCCGCGTTCAAGACTGGCATGGTCGGCAGGATATCCTGCCATGCCTTCAGGAGACATGTAACAAAAAGCCCCGCCACCGTAAGGTGCGGGGCTGACGTACGGAGACATTGCCGGACATCCGGCGACAACCACCGGGGGCACTGCGGGCCGGATGCGCCACCGGGAATATCCTACATCTTGCGAAAGCCCAGCAGCACCCGGTACGGACCGGGAACGCCGGGCGGCGCCAGCGCCACCCTGTCCCCGCCGGACACCACGGCCAGATCGGGGCTGACCGCCTTGCCGTTGACGAAGACCACCTCCACCTGCTCCGGCGCGATGTCGAGCTGTCGCAACAGTTCCGGCCCAGTGGTGCCCGGATGGACACGCACCGGCAGCGGCACGGGCCAGCCGCGCGTACGGAACAGCTCCGCAAGCCCCATGAAGGCCCGCAGTTCGATGGTGTCCGGTCCGCTAGCGGGAGCGGCATCCCGCCCTGCCCCTTCACCGTGCCGCGCATGGTCGGCCATGTCTCCTCCGCTCCGCGCCTACCCGCCGCCCACCGCCGGGAACAGGCCCAGCCGGTCGCCCTCGGCCAGCGCCTTGTCCATGGGGGCATGCAGGCCGTTGACGAAGATCACCGCCACATCTTCCGGCGCGATGCCCAGGGCCAGCACCACGTCATGCACTGTCCCGCCCTCGCGCAGGGCAAAAACCTCCCCGCCCGTGGGCTGGAAGCGTTGCAGCGTGGCGTAGCATTTCACGGTGATATGCATGGTTGGTCCGCTTTCCCGCCATGCCGCGTGGCCGCCCCCCCAAGAGGCGACCACGCGGCTGCGTGTTGCTAGAAGGCCAGCACGCTGTCGATTTCCTCGTCCGTGAAGTCCCACACGGTGTTGTGCGGGGGGCACGGCTCTTCGAAGAACTCGGGCAGCCGGTCGTGCGCGCTGGTGAACCCGGCGCGGCGGTTGAAGTCCAGTTCGGCCTTCAGGATGGTCTTGCCGAGGGCGGTCACGTCGTCCCCGGTCAGGGACAGATCATACCGCGCATTGATCATGTCGACCAGCGCGTTGAACCCGTCGGGAATGTCCAGGATGGCGAAGGCGATGAACAGGCACATGCCGGTGGAATCCACGGCGGCGGTGGCGATCTGCAGGTTGCGCGAAAGCTCCACCTGCCCTTCCTTGCCCAGCGGGTCGACAAAGCCGCCCACGCGCAGGATGTTGGTGGCCACGGCGTACCCGGCGGTGTGGTCGGCGCCCATGGGGGTGGTGGCGTAGGTCAGGCCCACGCCCTTCACCGCGCGCGGATCGTAGGCGGGGATGGCCTGGTTCTTCACCACCGGCACGCGGGTAAGCCCGTACATCTGGCCCACGGCTGCGGCGCCGCTCCCCAGGATGCGACCAAGCGGGGTGCCCTGGCGGATCTGCTTGATCAGGTCCAGCGCGGCCTTGGCGTCGCCCCACGGAATGACGCCCGCGTCCATGGCCACGGCCACGGCCACCGAGGTCTCGATGGAGTCGATGCCCGCCTCGTCGAACTCGCGGTCGGCGTAGGCGATGGCGTCCAGGTCGTCGATGGCGGCGTCCGCCCCCAGCGCCCAGATGGTTTCATACTCGAAGCCGCTGGTGATGTACTTGCCCTGCTTGTCCACGTAGTGCTGCGAACAGCGGATGACGCACCCCGCGTGGCAGCCGTGGGTGGTCTTGCCGCCGCGTTCCTCGATGGTGGCGGCCATGGTTTCGCCGCCGATGTTGTTGGCCCACTCGTTGCGGCCCCGGCGGAAGTTTTCCGTGGGCAGGCCGCCCGCCTCGTTCAGGATGTTCACCAGCACGTTGGTGCCGTACTTGGGCAGGCCCTGGCCGGTGACGGGGTGGGTGGTCAGGGCGTTGGCAAAGCGCTTGGCCGCGCTCTTGAATTCCTCGGGCTTGGCGATGGGCACGGCGGACGCGCCCGCGTCGTCGATGACCACGGCCTTGATCCCCTTGGAACCCATGACGGCGCCCAGCCCGCCGCGCCCGGCGCTGCGGATGTTGCCCTCCGGATCGGCAAAGGAAATGTTGGCGGCGGTCAGCTTCATCTCGCCCGCCGGGCCGATGAGCGCAACGCCCACCTTGGGGCCGTACTTGTCCTGCAACACCCTGATGGCGTCGTAGTTGCCCGCGCCCATGATTTCGGCGGGGGCCTCGTCAAAGGTCACGCCGTCCTTGTCCACCTTGACCACGGCGTACTTGCCGTCTGCGGGCAGGCCTTCGAACACCATGGCCTTGATGTCCAGGCGGGCCATCTTCTGCGAAAAGCTGCCACCACTGTTGCTTTCCTTGATGCCGCCGGTGAGGGGGCTTTTGGCCCCGCAGGAAATGCGACCGGAGTTGACCGCGCTGGTGCCGGTGAGAAAACCGGGGGCGAAGACCAGCTTGTTGTACTTGCCAAGGGGATGGCAGGTGGGCTTCACCTCGTCGGCGATGAACATGGACGTCAGGCCGCGCCCCGCAAGCCCGGCATACTTTTCGGGACACGCCCCGATCTCCGCAGTCCTCGAACCCATGTCAATGCGTATGAATTTCGCCATGTCAGCCTCCGTTGCTGTGTAAGGACAGGCACGCGCCGCCAACCGGCAACGCCACCACGCCATGCTCCTTGCCGCGTGCAACCGCATACGGCATGCATGGCCGACAACACCACATCTGCAACACCAGAACGGGGCGCGCGGACGAAAGGCTGCCGCCCGCGCGGCGACCCGTTGCGTACAGGCGTGACGCAACACCTGCCTTTACTCTCACTATTTATGGCATGCGATGGTGTCAATTTATGCCTTGCATGACATAGGATGCATTTTCGCCACATTCGAAAATGCCTTACTATGTCAATGGTGACACATTAATCTGTTCTCCACGATACCCATGACGCATTCCACGGGCAAAAACGTTGGTCCCGGCTACATCCCGACCCCTTGCGATAGCGCAGGCACCGCAAACGCCCGCACTGCTGTTCGTCCCGGTCTGTCTGTGTCCGTGCTGGTAAGAAACACTCCAACTGCCCCAATGGCATGGCTTCTTCCGGGCCGTCACCCCGCCAGGGCGCGCCCGGTGCTCGCAGGTCGGCCCAGCGTGCCGGATGAAAAAAAACCGGCCCCCGCCGAAAAACGACGGGGGCCGGGAAAGGCCGAGGGCGAAAGCCGGGCTAGCTGCCCGTCTTCAGCATCTCCCAATACTTTTCGTAGATCTCAAGCGCATTGCCCACGCTGTTGGTGAACTCGGCGTTCTTCAGGTCCGCGTCACTCGGCGAGGTGATGCGGCTCTTGGCCAACTCGGGCGAAAGGATCTTCTGCGCGGCCACGTTGGGGGTGGAGTAGTTGTATTCCTCCACGCATTCCTTGGCCACGTCGGGCCGCAGCAGAAAGTCGATGAACTTGTGGGCGTTGTCCTTGTGCTTGGCCCCCACGGGAATGGCCAGGCTGTCCACCCACAGGGGCACGCCTTCCCTGGGGTAGACGTACACCAGGTTTTCGTTCTCGCCCGCCGCGATATAGGCATCGCCGTTCCAGATCAGGCCAGCGGCCACTTCCTCGCTGATGAAGGCCTGCTTGCTTGCGGTCACGTCGAACACGCGCACGGCAGGCAGCAGCTTCTTCAGCCATTCGTAGGCGGCCTTGATTTCCGCTTCATTGGTGGAGTTCACCGAGTAGCCCAGCGCCTTCAGGGCCACGCCCAGGGAGTCGCGCTGGTCGTCGGACAGGATGACCTTGCCCGAGAATTCGGGGCGGTTCAGGTCGTTCCAACTGGTGATGGAGGCCGGGTCCACCACCTTCTTGTTCACCATTAGCCCCGACGACCCCCACATGTAGGGCACGGAGTATTCGTTGCCCGGGTCGAACGGCTGGTTCAGCACCTTGGGCGAGAGGTTCTTGAAATTCTTCAGCTTGGACTTGTCTATTTTGGCCAGCAGCCCGTCGTCGCGCATCATGGAGATGAAGTAGGTGGACGGCACGACCACGTCGTAGCCCACGCCCTTCAGCAGCTTGATCTTGGCGTACATGGCCTCGTTGGATTCGTAGGTGGTGTACACCACCTTGATGCCCGTCTCCTTGGTGAACCGGTCGAGCACCGACTGGGGCACGTATTCCGACCAGTTGTAGACGTGCAGCACCTTTTCTTCCGCCGCCACGGCGGGGCCCGCGAACAGCGTCGCCGCCAGCACCGCCAGGGCAAGGCCCACCATCACCAGCGCGGCGCGGGCCGCGTGCAGCTTCGTGCGCATCATTTCCTCCTCGTCCTGGTAAGGGTTTGTGCCAGCAGCACCAGCACTATGGTTACCGTGAACATCACCGCCGACAGGGCGTTGATGTCCGGCTTCACGCCAAGGCGCACCATGGAATAGACGCGCAGGGGCAGCACCTCGAAGGTGGGGCCGGTGACGAAAAAGCTCACCAGCACGTCGTCCATGGACAGGGTGAACGACAGCAGCCACCCCGCCGCCACGGCGGGCGCGGCCAGCGGCAGCAGCACGTGGCGGAAGGCCCGCCATTCCGACGCGCCAAGGTCGCGCGCGGCCTCTATGAGTTGCTCGTCGAACTCGGCCAGGCGTGCCAGCACCGTCACGGTGACGAAGGGCAGCGCCAGGGTGACGTGGGCGGCCAGCAGGGTCCAGAACCCCAGTTGCACACCCATGGCGATGAAGAAGATGAGCAGCGAGATGCCCATGACGATGTCCGGCGACACGGTGAGCACGTAAATGCAGCCGTGCAGCACCTTGCGCCCCGGAAAGCGGTAGCGCCGGATGCAGATGGCCGCCAGCGTGCCCAGCACCGTGGCGATGGTGGCGGCCAGGGTGGCCACGGACAGCGAGTTCAGCGCGGCGTCCACCAGCGGGCCGTTGGCGGCCAGGGCGGAATACCACTTCAGGGTGAAGCCCTTCCATTCGGTGGTGTAGCGCGCATCGTTGAAGGAATAGACGATGACCACCAGGATGGGCACGTACAGGAAGGCGTAGACCAGCCAGACCAAACAGGTGCGAAGGGTGCGCAGGCGCAGGGTCATGTCATGCCCTCCCCCGCGCGTCATGCGCACCATGGGTCATGCCGTCGCCGTCTTCGTGCGTTGCATCGGGCGTGCGGCCCGCAGTTGCTGCCCCGGTGTCCGCGCCCTTGCGTTCGCGCAGGGCCACCCGGCGGCTGCTGAGCCAGTAGCCGATGATCATCAGCACCAGCAGCACGGTCAGGATGGTGCTGGCGGCGGCGCCCAGCGGCCAGTCACGCGCCACCAGGAACTGGTTCTTGATGAAGTTGCCGATGAGCATGCTCTTGGCCCCGCCCAGGATTTCCGGAATGTAGAAGCACCCCAGCGAGGGCAGGAACACCAGCATGCACCCGGCCACGATGCCCGGCAGGGTCAGCGGCAGGGTGACGTGCCAGAAGGCCCGCAGGCTGCTGGCCCCCAGGTCCTTGGCCGCGTCCAGCAGCCGCTTGTCCAGCTTTTCTATGGACGCGTACAGCGGCAGGATCATGAACGGCAGCAGCGTGTAGGTAAGCCCGGTGAACACGGCGAACTCGCCGTACATGAACGACACCGGCTCGCTGACCAGCCCCAGGGCCATCAGCACGTTGGAGGCGAGTCCCTGCGATTTCAGGATGATGATCAGCGCGTAGGTGCGGATGAGCGAATTGGTCCAGAACGGAATGACCACCAGCAGCAGCAGCCAGGGGCGCAGCCCGCGCCTGGCCGTGGCCACGGCATAGGCGAACGGGTAGCCGATCAGCAGACACACCAGGGTGCTGGCGGCGGCCAGCCACAGCGATTCGCCCAGTATCCTGACGAACACCGGGTCGGCGAGGCGGGCGTAGTTGTCCCACGTGAACACCAGGCTCACGAAGTCCGACTCGCCACGCTCCAGAAAGGTGACCAGCAGCAGGCCAAGGTTGGGCAACAGGGCGAACAGCCCCAGCCACAACCAGACCACGGCGATGCTGGCGGTGCGGAAGGGTCTACGCTGCGTCATCGGGCAGCAGTACCTCCCATCCGTCCACCCAGCTCACGGCAACGCGTTCGCCGGGGTTGTAGTTGATGTCCTCGTCGTCCTCGTTGAAGAACTCCGCCGCCATCAGGCGCTGGCCGTCGTCCAGGGTGATGACCAGGTCCACCGTGGCGCCCTTGTACACCGATTCCTCGATGCGGCCCCACAGGTGCGGCCAGTCCGGGGTTTCCGCAACCGCAATGCGGTCGATGCGCAGGTCTTCGGGCCGCAGCAGCACCTGCACCGCATCGCCGGGGGCCAGCCTGCGGGGCGAGCGCACCGGAAACACCGTGCCGCCCACGGTGGCGTCGTACAGGTGTTCGCCGGGCTTCAGGTCCGGCGGCAGGGCGGCGTGTTCCGGGGTGCCTGGCGCGGGTGGG
>NZ_VSMK01000089.1 GCF_011682075.1 Nitratidesulfovibrio liaohensis | reverse complement strand
CAGCCGGACGCCGCCCCCGGCGAGTACGCCGCGGACTCCCCTTCCGCCGCGCCCCGCGCCGCCCGCCCCCGCCGGGGCAAGCCCATCAAAAACGACGTCACCGCCCTCACGCCGCAGCTGTTCGCGGACAAGTTCCACCGCCGGTACTTCGGCTACCAGCACGCCCTGCGTGCGGCCAAGCAGCATCGCAACCGCATGCTGCTGAAGGCCCGGCAGATAGGGGCCACATGGTACTTCGCGCAGGAGGCCTTTGAGGATGCCTGCCTGACCGGCGACAACCAGCTCTTCCTTTCCGCCACCAAGGCGCAGTCGCAGGTGTTCCGCAACTACATCGTGCAGGCGGCGTCCGATGCCTTCGACATCACCCTTTCCGGCAACCCGCTGATACTGCACACCCGCAACGGCAAGGCAGAGCTGCACTTTCTGTCCAACAACTCGCGCAGCGCGCAGAGCTACCACGGGCACGTCTACATCGACGAGTTCTTCTGGATCACCAAGTTCCGCGAGCTGTACAAGGTGGCCACCGGCATGGCCGCGCACAAGAAGTGGCGGCGCACACTGTTTTCCACGCCATCTGCCATCACCCACGACGCCTACCCGCTGTGGACCGGCGAGGCCTTTCAGAAGCGCTTCGCCAAGCCCAAGCCGTGGCCGGACGCCGCCGCCCTGCGCGCCGGGTTTCTGTGCCCGGACACGTACTGGCGCAACGTCATCACGCTGGCCGACGCGGAGGCGGGCGGCTGCGACCTGTTCGATGTGGCCCAGCTGCGGCTGGAATACACGCCGGACGAATTCCGCCAGCTGTTCGACTGCGAATTCATAGACGACACCCAGGGCGTGTTCCGCCTGGCGCTGCTGGAACGCTGCATGACAGACCCGGCGGACTGGCCGGACTACGCCCCCGGCGCGCCCCGCCCCGTGGGCAACCACCCGGTGTGGGGCGGGTACGACCCCAGCCGTTCACGCGACGACGCATCCTTCGTGGTGTTGCAACCGCCCCTGAAGCCGGGCGGCGTGATTCGCTGCGTGGAGCGGCACAAGTGGGTGGGCAAGAGCTACCTGTGGCAGGCGGAACGCATCCGCGAGCTGGCGGAAAAGTACCGCTTCGCACACCTGGGCATAGACACCACCGGCCCCGGCATTGGCGTGTACGAGCATGTGCGCCAGTTCTGCCCGGTGGCCGCGCCCATCAACTACGCCGTGGCCAGCAAAGCCGCCCTTGTGCTGAAGGCCCGCGAGGTGATCGAGGAGCAGCGGCTGGAATGGGACGCGGCGGAAACGGACATCGCTTACGCCTTTCTGACCATTCGGCAGACCACCACCGACAAGGGACAGATTACCTACGCCGCCGGGCGCACGCCCACCACCGGGCATGCCGACGTGGCGTGGGCCATCATGCACGCGCTGGCGGCGGAACCGCTGGCGCGCCAGACCGGGCACGGGGGCTGCACCGTGGTTATCGGCGCGTAGCGCAAACAGGAGGGAGACATGGTCAGGGCCAGAACGAGAAAGCACGCCACAACCAACGGCACGCAGATGGGCGCCACCCGGCCCGGGCCGGGGGCCAACGCCGGGGCGATCATCAACGATGCCCTGCGCGGGGTGCGGTCCTTTACCTTTGGCGACCCGGAACCAGCGCTGGCCGGGGCGGTGTACGACCACCTTGGGGTGTGGCTGCTGGACAACGGCAGCTACTACCAGCCGCCGGTGCCCCTGCGCGGACTGGCCCGGCTGCTGCGGGCCAACGCCTACCACGGCCCCCTGCTGGAATTCAAAACCAACGTGGTGCTGCGCGGCTTTGTGCCCACGGCGGCGCTGCCCCGGCGGGCCATGCACGCCATGACCACCGACTACCTGGTGTTCGCCAACGGGTACCTGCAGAAGATCCGCAACTGGTATGGCGAGGTGGTGCAGCTGCGCCACCTGCCCGCCATCAACATGCGCCGCATGAAGGAAGACGACTGCTACGGCCTGCTGCCCCTGACCGGGCAGATCCACCGCTTTGCCCCCGGCGAGGTGGTGCATATCCGCAACTACGACGTCAGCCAGACCATTTACGGCCTGCCATCGTACCTGGGGGCCATCCAGTCCATGCTGCTGAACGAGGACGCCACCCTGTTCCGCCGCCGGTACTACCGCAACGGCGCGCACATGGGCTACGTGTTCTATTCCTCTTCCAGCTCGCTGGAGGCGGACGACCGCGACCGCATTCGCTCTGCCATAGAGGGCAGCAAGGGCATCGGCAATTTTCGCAACATGTTCCTGCACATACCCAACGGGCGCGAGAAGGACGTGCAGATACTGCCGGTGGGCGACTTCAGCACGCGGGACGAGTTGGAGAAGATCAAGAACATCAGCCGCGACGACATCATTGCCGCGCACCGCATACCCCCGGCCATGGCCAGCATTATCCCCAACAACACCGGCGGTTTTGGCGACATAACCAAGATAGACGCGGTGTACGAGAAGAACGAGATAACCCCGGTGCGCGAGTTGCTGCTGGAAGTGAACGAGCACCTGCCGCTCGCCGCCCGCGTGGGCTTTGCCCCGCAAACGGAAAACCCGCCGGTGGCCTGACCACCGGCGGGTGCAACGCATAGGACTTGCTGCCCGATTGACAGCAACGCCCCCTTGTCATTGTGTTTGTGCAGGAGGATGAACACCATGCGCATTATCTGCGACAAGTGCCACGGCAAGGCCCGCATTACCACCCGACGGGAGATAACCCCCCGCTTCACCAAGCTGTACTGCGTGTGCAACAACGCCGAATGCGGTCATAGCTTCGTCATGCACCTGGAGTTTGCGCACTCGCTGTCGCCGTCGGCTTATCCCGCATTGCTTAGACACAGAAGCAAAGGATCACCTATAACAACCTAGAAACATTTTTATTTTTAACAACGCGTTTTACAACGCTAGAGGCCCCAAGAACAACACATATGATCACAAAATGCCAAGCCGCCGACGTTAGAACATCGAATCCGTAATTTCTGAATATCTTGAAAGACATAAATGTTAACGCAGCGGCAAGAACAACAACCATTACCACATCAATATACCCATCATGATCCACAGCAATAGCAATCACTAATGCCAAAAAAATTGCAATTGCACAGAAAAAATCTACCATAGAAAAAACATCATATTTTTTAACGTCATCGATATCTTTCCAATTGACTCGTTCTAGCGCACGAATTTTTGCGGTAACGCCATTAAATTTTGCACCAGCACTAGTCAAAACTTTAAACATTAAGTGTTCTTTTGGGTTAATAACCATTGGAACTAATGAAAGCGCTCCCTTACATTGCGAAAAGTGAATATTTTCATTATTTGAAATACCATTCTGCACTCCGTAAAAAACAACATCTTTTGAAAAATTAAAAGTTAATGGCCGAATAAAATCAGAAGGCTCAAATACAACTCGACCAGCATTGAATACATCAAAATAAAATTCAGAATACGAATCTACCTCTTCCCCATCTATCAAAAATTTCACACCGGAACCAGAATTAACCTCATGCACCTCCTCTCTAAAAGTCACATCAATCTTCCGTGGTGGGTTTATCCACTCAACGGAACCAAACGTATTAGCCCCAACGGATACGATAAATGCGACAACAACATTAATCAAAAAAAAATTCAGCACTTTCATCGGACCCTCCAAACGCTTACCTTTCGCATACCTACCATCCACCGAACATTACGAGACAACGCCCCCGACATCAACCGATGCCGGGGGCGTTCGTTATGGGGTGATCTTCAGGGACGGGCTAGGAGGGGCGACCACAGGCCCACGGCGGGCCGTCGTCCTGCCCAGCCCCCGTACCGCCGCGCGCGGGGGCGCTGGCGGCTGCGCAGGGGGTGTCGTCCAGCGCCTCTCCGCAGTGTTGCAGGTCTTCGCCCAGCAGGGCCAGTATCAGCGCGAGGCCGCCGTGTTCTTCCGGCAGGCGGGCGGCAATGGTGCGCAGCGCCGCCGCGTGGCTGTAGATGCGTCCGATGGGGTCAACGTCCATGGTGTGTCTCCTCCTGCACGAGGGCGGCATGCATGCGCGCCACATCGCCCGACAGCCAGGCAAGCTGGCGTTGGAGGTTCTGCAACACACTGGCGGACTGGTGGCGGCGCTGCTGGCTGTGCAGCACGCGGCGAAGGCCCGACGCCGCGCCCGACACCTCGGCTTGCAGGTCCGCGAGATCGTGTTGCAGGCGGTCCAGCCCGGAGACGACGGCAAAGGCGTCCTTGTAGCGTGGGTTCCTGTGGGTGGTCATGCTGCCGCCTCCACAGGGGTTGAGGTTTCAGGACGCGCGGATGCCGTGGTCCCCCTGTGGCCGGTTTGCGCGAACGGCGAACCTACATCAGGCAACGCGTCTTGGGCAACGGACGGCGCAAGACTGGCTGCGGCATCGGCCACCGCCTCGCACGCGGAGACGGAAAGCCGGGCCGCCTGCTGCGAAAGCGCCGCCGCACGATGGGCCAGCCAGTCCACGGCCAGGCGCTCCGGCCCGGACAGAAAGGCCACATGCGCGCCCACGGAACGCGACAGCCCCAGCAGGCGCAGGGACACCACCTGCAACGCCAAGGGCACCAGCGCGGGCGCGCCGGACGGATCGCCGGACAGGTTGCCGGGCAGGCCGCCGGTGGGGTCGCCATCGGGGCCACCGTCCAGATCGGGCAACGATTCGTGCAGCAGTTCGTCCAGCTCGGCAAGGTCGCCCTGGGCGGCGCACAAGGCAGGACGCACGGAAAGGTGGACGCATTCGGCGGGCAGCGCGAACTGGGCGCCCAGTTCGGCCACGGCCTCGGCCAGCAGGTGTCCGCGTTCTACGATGAACGCGGACAAGGTGGGGGTGGGGGTCATGTGAGGCTCCTATGACGATGTCTATTGGCAGCCCCGAAAAAAGAGACTGCCGGGAGCTAGACACCGTCATAGGGCGGCTGGCGTATTCCCCCGAAGGGTATTGTATTAGCCAACTCCCGGCAGAATATCGCGTGGGATGGGTGCACCTCTCCTAATGGCGAAGCAGATCATGCGCAAGACGCACGACCACCGCCAAACGGAGGGCGCAAAAAAACCACGGCTGACGGGCGTGATGGCCGCCTATGAATCAAGGAGTGTCTAGCTCCTGCGGACAGATTGACCTATAGGGTTGGGGTGTGTCAAGAGAACGGGCAAGAACTCGATTAACAGGGCAACCATGAACGCCACAATGCCCTTCCGCACAGAGCAATCCACAGGACGTACCATGCTCACGCTCCCCCCCAAATCCGACCTACGCATCCAGCTTGGCACTGCTTTTAAGTCCATAGAGAATTTCACAGATTTCCTTAATGAAAAAGAAGGACCTATAGCCAACGAAATACAATACCTTGGCGACAGCATTAGAAGACGAATGGAAGACAGCATAGCATTTGAAGTCCTTGGCGGATACATCGCCGCTGTTGATAACGGCCTTGTTGGCGTCATTAAAACATCAAAAGATTCAAATCTATCAGAAGTTAACAATACAATAAAAAGATTCTCAACAGTTATAGATAGAATTCACAACGCAGTTATCCCACACATAGCGCGCACTTGGTCCGGAGTAGATTTACGATTTACCTTAGAGAAAAATGACTCTATTTTTTTCACAAAAACACTAAGCCCCTCATCCAAGAAAACACCACTTCACGAATTACTTGAAAGATTCGACAATAAATTCTCACATTCAATGTCATTTGTCGCAAACCTCGATGACAAAATTCTCTGCTTCACGGAGTTGAAGGCAGTCCCACCGACAGAAACTTTCTCTTTTAATTTCATTGAACCCAAGGGCACAAACCTTGTATCAACATATGAGCACATTATAAGCAAAAGATATTACGAAATGGCTCTCAACATCGTAACATACGCGTCACCTAGCGAGTGATCCACAATGTCGACCAATCCCCTTCACACGCCCGACACTTCTCCCCCAAAAAAACCACACCCGGACCCCTTCTCATTCTTCGCAAATATGCCTCAGGAGCGCGAATCTCCACCGTCATACATAGAACAAACAGAAAAAATACTGCTCGGGCAAGACAAAATCCACGACGACACCCTGCGCATTTTAACATCAAATCAGGAAATACTTGCACGCTTAAGCACACTTGCAGCAACCGTAATATCTCTTGAGAACATTCTACACGAACAACATACAAGACTACTCCGCCTTATAGTGTGTTTCCTTTCTATATTCGCCTTCATCATTGCTACTGCTGGCCTAGCAAACAAAACCGATACGGCGCTCATTGACGGCGTATTTGCCACACTACTACTACTATTCTGCGCAGGATACGGAATAATGGTCACCATAGCCCTCCATTACCACAAAAACAAAGCGAAAAAAGCATCATCTCGGTAAAACAATGGAAAATGACATCGCTAAAATACTTACAGACACAATCCCAACAGTCATAGCCACATGCTTCGACATACTAAAAAATCCAAATGTCGATATCCCATCAAAGCTAATCTCTGCCACCCTCATCCTTGGACTATTTATTTTTATTACTGTAGTAGCATATGACGCACTAGTTTCTACAATTAAAAAAGCCCTTGAAAAACGACTTGCAATCATCAACCTCGTTATAGTTCTTGTCGGCTTTGTAACACTTATCACCCTGACAAGAACATGCGCCACATCGCGCGTAATGCTATATTTTATATCTTTTTTCTTCCTGACGGCTCTGTGTCCATTAATAATTTACATAGCCAAAGACCCACCACAACCTCAATAACCCCCATACGCTTTCAACGCCCCACCGCTAGGCCCAACTTAATTGCGCACCCACCCCGAGCCGCGCACCCACCTTCACCCCGTGGCCGGGCGCGATATGATCGGCCCCATGATCCGCGACGACTCGAAACTCTTCGACCCCCTCTCCTGGCTGCTGGCCCACGACTGCAAGCCAGAGATCCTGCGCGACGCGGATGGCCGCCCGCGCCGCCTGCTGCTGCACCACGACCGGCGCGGCGCGCCAGCGCCCGAACGCGT
>NZ_VSMK01000099.1 GCF_011682075.1 Nitratidesulfovibrio liaohensis | reverse complement strand
GCACCTTGCCCGCCAGGCAGTTCAACCGGGGCACGCCAAGGGCCTTGGCATAGGCGACGGCGCGGTCCACCCCGGCGCGGAATTCCGCCTCGCGCCCCGGCAGGGCGGCAATGCCGCGTTCTCCGGCGGCCCAGTCGCCCGCGGGCAGGTTGAACAACACCTGAGACAGGCCGTTGTCGCGCAGCAGCGCGGCCAGCGCTTCCGGGACGTGGTCGTAGGGAAAGAGGTATTCCACCGTGTCGAAGCCCGCAGCCCGCGCGGCGGCAAAGCGTTCGGTGAACGGCAGCTCCGTGAACAGCATGGTCAGGTTGGCGGCGAATCTGGGCATGGTCACTCCTTGTGGATGGAGAGGCGGCGGTTGCAGTGGCGGAACATTGCGGGCGGTTGCCGGGGGCAGGGCGGGGGGTGCCCGTACCGGGTTTGGTGATGTGTCCGGCGTCGTGCCCGATGGCGCTCAATTTCGGGGATGGAAAGGTGGTTGGGACTGCCGGGCGGGCAGGTTGTTTCAGGCGGCCTTGGGCGGCTCGTGGCTGTCGTCGTCAACATGTTCTGGCGACGGGGCCGGTGACGGTGACGATGTCGAGGTCGGCGCTTGCGACGAAATTGGCCTGTCCGGCGCGTCGACTTCTGCCAGCGCCAGCCGCAACGCCACCAGCGACGGCGCGATGTGGTTGCGCATGGCCGCTCCGCTGGCCGCCGGATCGCCCCGGCGCAGGCCATCGATGACGGCCAGATGGTCGGGCACGGTGTCTTCCCACGGGCGGGGGGTGCCGTGCAGGTAGGCGGCGGCCAGCATGCTTACCGGGTCCATGGCCGCGCGCAGGAACGGGTTGCCGGAAAGCTCGGCCAGCCGCCGGTGAAAGGCCCGGTCGCGCTCGATGTAGGCTTGGTGCGCCTCCGGCGTGTCCGGCAGGCTGGCCATGGCCCGCCATTCGTCGGCCATGCGGTCCGCCTCGTCCGGGGTAATGCGCAGGGCGGCCAGTTCTGCCGCCAGCGGCTCCAGCCGCTCGCGCAGTTCGAACAGCTGCACCAGCTCCTGCGTGGACAGTTCGCGCACCCGAAACCCCCGGCGGGGAATGGCCCGCAACAGCCCGTCCTGCGCAAGGCGTTTCAGCGCGTTGACCAGCGGGGTGCGGCTGACGCCAAGCCGCGCGGCCAGCGTCTCCTGCGCCACCCGCTGGCCGGGGGCCAGCACGCCGTCGGCGATCATGGCCCGGATGCGGTCATAGACCTTCTCGTCGAGGTTCTCGTGCCGGATGACGGCAAGGCCATCGGGGGCGGCGGTGGCGGTGTCGGTGGGGGGCGTGGGAAGCTTCATGCGTTGACCCTAGCCGGGGCTAAGGAATGGGTCAACCGTTTTGCATGCAGAATGCAAAAGTGAAGGGCTGTGTATCCGCCGGTCAGGCCTCCTGCCCGGTTGGGGTGGCCCCGATATGTCGTCGCGGTCTTGCTTCCCGTTTGCCGCAACGCAAGCGCCGCCCCCGGAACCCCGGAGGCGGCGCGAACGTATGCAGGTCTGCTCAGGCCACGACAGGAGCCGGCGAGGCTATTCCTCGCCGCGTTCCTTCCTGTAGTCGGCGATGACCTTTTCGGCCACCGGCGGCGGCGCTTCCTCGTAGTGGTCGAATTCCATGGTGAACACGCCCTGCCCGCCGGTCATGGAGCGCAGGTCGGGCGCGTAGCGCAGCACTTCGCTCATGGGCACGTGGGCCTTGATTTCGGTGATGCCCACCTGCGAATCGGACCCCAGCACCTTGCCGCGCCGCGACGACAAATCGCCGATGACGTCCCCCATGTATTCGTCGGGCACGGAAACGGTCAGCAGCACGATGGGTTCGAGCAGGGTGGGCTTCATCAGTTCCATGGCCTTCTTGAAGGCCAGCGAACCCGCGATCTTGAACGCCATTTCCGACGAATCCACCGTGTGGTAGCTGCCGTCGTAGAGCTTCACCTTGAAGTCCACCACCGGGCACCCGGCAAGGTACCCGCGCGCGGCGGCCTCTTGCACGCCCTTGTCCACGGCGGGGATGTACTGGCGGGGGATGGAGCCGCCCACCACCGCATCCTCGAACACGTAGCCGGAACCGCGCGGCAGCCCTTCCATTTCGATCCAGCAGTCGCCGAACTGGCCGCGCCCGCCGGACTGCTTCTTGTGCCGCCCCTGCACCTGGGCCTTGCCGCGCACGGTTTCGCGGTAGGGCACCTTGGGGGTCTTGAGCAGGATTTCGGTCTTGTAGCGGCGCCTGGCCTTTTCGACGGAAAGTTCGATGTGCAACTGGCCCATGCCGGAGAGCAGGATGTCGCTGGTTTCCTCGTCGCGGGCCAGGCGCAGGGTGATGTCCTCGTCCAGCAGCTTGTGCACGGCGGTGAACACCTTGTCTTCGTCGCCCTTTTCCTTGGGGGCGAGGGCATAGGTGATCAGCTGCGGCGGCATGGCCGGTTTGGGCAGCACGAAGGGGTTCTTTTCGTCGCACAGGGTGTCGCCGGTGCGGGTGCCCTTCAGCTTGGCCACGGCCACCACGGCGCCGGGCCCCAGCGCGTCCTTGCAGGGGGTCTGGGTCTTGCCGGTAAGGTACAGCAGCGAGCCGAGGCGTTCCTGCTCGCCCGTGGTCATGTTCTTCAGGGTGGATTCGGTGGAGACGGTACCCGAAAGCACCCGGATCAGGCTGAGTTGCCCCGCGAAGGGGTCTGCCAGGGTCTTGAACACGAAACACGCGGCGGGGGCGTCGGGGCTGCTGGCCCGTTCCTTGCCGTCCGCGTCCAGCCAGGCGGCGCGTTGCAGGGGCGAGGGCAGCAGTCGGTCGATGGTGTCGAGCAGCTGCGCGCCGCCCTTGTTTTCCATGGCGGCGCCAGCCACCACGGGCACCAGGTCGCCGGACAGCACGCCCTTTTGCAGGCCCATGGCCATTTCCTCGGGGGTCAGTTCGCCCTCTTCGAGGTATTTTTCCATCAGGGTTTCGTCGGCCTCGGCAATGTTCTCGATGGTGGTCTCGCGCAGGGCGGCCACGTCGTCGGCCATGTCGGCGGGGATTTCGCCTTCGGTTACCTTGCCGTCGGCGCCGAAGAACAGCGCCTTGCCCGCCAGCACGTCCACCAGCCCCTTGAAATTGGCCTGCTGGCCAATGGGCATGTACAGCAGCACGGGCCGCATGCCGAGAATGGCGGAAAGGCCCGAGAAGGCCATGTCGAAGTCGGCCCGGTCGCGGTCCACCTTGTTGATGAACACGGCGGCGGGCAGCCCGGCGGCCCGCACCGACTGCCACAGCTTGCGGGTGAGCGGCCGCACGCCGTCCACCGCGTCGATGACGAAAACGGCGGCATCGACGCCTGAAAGCAGGTAGCCGATGTCGCCGATGAAATTGCCGTCGCCGGGAATGTCGAGCAGGAAGTGGCGGGAACCGTTGCGTTGCAGGGTGGCCACCGAGGGCTGGATGGAACCGCGCCGCTTGGTTTCCTCCGGCTCGAAGTCGAGGGCGGTGGTGCCCTCCTCGATTTTGCCGAGGCGGCCGACCACGCCCGCCTGATACAGCAGCATTTCGGCGAGCGAGGTCTTACCGCAACCTCCGGTTCCTACGAGAGCATAGGTTCTTTGGGTCTCCAACGCCTTGGACATAATCCGTCTCCCTTGTTCCTGATGGTTGTGGAGATGAGATCCCTGCCGGGCAGGGCGCAGTGTCCATGAATGCGTGATGCCGCCAACAAAACCGTGTTCCGTTCGTGCTTCCTCGTGCGGGGCGTCGTCCCTGTGGCGTGGTGCGTCTGCGCCGTTCGTGCGGCATGTGTATGGCGGTGCGCGGTGCGGCGGGTGGTGTTGCCGCTGCCAGGGGCGTTGCCCCGTGTGCTCCGTGCCTTGCCGTGGCTGTCGTGCCTGCCGCAGTTGCGTTGTCGCGCGGGTGCGCTGTGCGCTGTCGGGCCTTTTCCCCCGTGTCGTGTGGCGTATCGTCCGGTTTTCGGGCGGTGATGCGGGTTGAGGGTTGCAGGGGCGCGGTGGCGGTTGGCAACCGTTCCGCGCGGGATTCGTGACCGTACCGGAACGCGCCACCGGGCCTTGCCGATGGCTTTCCAGTTACGTAAGTCATAGGAAGACGTTAAGAAAGATGTCAAGGGCAAACTGGCCGTCGCCCCGGCAATCCACGCCCCGCAACGGTTTGCGGGGATCATGTCGTTTCGGGGGGCGGATGGGTTGGAACTGGCCGGGGTACCGACGGGCACGACGTAGCGGCTGAAACGGGTTGGCCGCATCGAATTGGCGGCACCGGATTGGCGGCACCTGACCGGCTGTGCCGGTTCAGGGAGGTTGCCGGGGCCGTCCCTGCCGTTGGGCCCCACTTGCGCACGACGCACCTTTCGCGGCATGGAGTATGGCATGATACGCGGCTTGATTCTGGGCGGCCTGTTCGTCCTGCTGATTTACCTGCTGTTGCGCTACGTGTGGCGGACCAGGCCGGAGAACCCGCGCGAGGTGCTGCGCGAGGAACTTTCGCGCCGCCGGGCCGTGGGCGAAAGCGCCGCGGGCATGTCCGAACGGCTGCGCGATGTGGCCCGCGAACGGTTGCGCCCCGTGGCCGCAGCCCTTGCCGAAATGCGCGAGGAACTGCCCGAGGACCAGCGCTTCGACCTGCGGGACGACGGCGACACCCTGACCGTGGAGGCGGGCGGGCGCACCATCGTGGTCACCCACAACGCGCTCACTGTGCTGCTGGGTGACCGCGACGGTTCCGGGCACCCCGGCGGAGACGGCGTGCGCCGTCCCCTGCGCGATGAACGCTACGGCATCCGCGTGGACGGCGCCCTTGAGGAACACCCCGACCTTGCCTCCACCGTGCGGCGGCTGGCCTCGCTCATCGCCGACGCGGTGGCCGGGCGGCCAGTCGCGTAGCGGCTATGGTAACGTGCTGAATTTGTACGGTTGAATTGGAATGGTAGCCAGCGTTCATGGGGTGGAAATATTCAAACTAGCAAAGTGTGTGTTGTTTGTTGAAAAATGAATAATGCCATAGTATTTATGCGTATGGCTATGTGTGTATGGGTTGAGGTGTTGGCGGGTCATTAAAAGAACCGATGGTAGCAACAGTTATATGGTCCACGTTGTGATTTGGATTTTGCTGTGACCCATCTGGGAGGTCAAGAAGGTCACAGCAGGGCAGGTCCGTCTCCCTAAGGTATTGCCCAGATTGAATAAATCAATGCAGCATTTGGTATTCTTCGAATCTTGTTGTGAGCGTATGTTTTATTTTATTGCAGGCGAATGATATTTAGAGGTGGGGAATGTATCAATATGACCAGCGACCAAGTACTCGCGTCGCAGATAGTGCGAAGGTGTTATTCGATAAGATACGTGAAAGTGAATGCTCCGTATTTGTTGGTTGTAATAACTGCGGGAAGTCATTTCTGCTGAAGACGCTTACTCAGTTGTGGGGAAATGCGGCATCCTACATCGGGCCAGCGCGCTATCAGAACTTCAACTTGCTTGGATATTACACCCCGAATAGGAATAGGAAAAGTCAACGTTGGAATGAATTTTTAAACCAGTGGAGCCAGCAACAGCAGAATATTGATAACTCCCCAGTTAACTTGCAGCAAGCTATTGCTGAAATAACTGACTCTCAGCGTAATCTCTTGATTGAGATGGTTGAGTTGCTTCTAGGGACGCGGATGGAGATTAAGGAGACGGTTCCTGGCAATTCAATGTCTCAGAAGTATATATCTTGTAATGGGCACAATATATCTTATACAAGTTCGGGGTTTCGACTGATCGCAACGCTGTTGACAAGCTTGTTAAACACTGATTGCGATACTTTTTTGATAGATGAACCAGAGCTGGGGATCAGCCCTGAGGCCCAGGGGGTGCTAGCTGATTTTCTATTCGATCGGGAACGCCGAGCTAAATATTTTCCCCACATACGAACAATCGTCTTTGCAACACATTCAACGGTGTTTCTTGATCGCCGAGCTATCAGTAATAACTACGTCGTATCGAAGCAGGGAGATGAAATAGATTTGGCGCAGGTTTCAACGTTGGGAGAGCTAAACAAGGTTCACTTTTTTCTTTTGGGCAATCGCTTCGAAACTCTCTACCTCCCGTCTGCGATCCTGCTAGTTGAAGGTAAATGCGATTACCGTTTCATAGCACGAACGACAAGCATCCGTTTCCCTAATTCGCAGTTGAGCGTTATTTCTGCAAACGGAGACGCAAGAATCAAGGAAGTGCTAGCGATTGCTTGTGGGTTGCTAACTGATATTCAGCGGAGTCCATATCGAGATCGAATATTTGTGGTTTTGGACTCGGTTCATTCTGCTTCTCTGCCGGAACAGTTGGAAAAGATGGGGGTCATTCGTGAAAATATAGTTAAGTGGCCCTTAAATGGAATTGAACACTTCTATCCTCCTTCGCTAGTGGACAAAATTTTCCCCGGTACTGGTGAGCTTGAAATTGTCGGTGACTTGGTGTCACGCGGAGGTGTTCAGTACAACAAGAATGATCTGTCGGAAAAAATCGTAACTCTGCTTGAACACTCTACAGCACAACACCCTGACTTTGAGAGGCTTCTGCTCGCACCGCTTGCTCGAAGGATTGGGTAACGCCTCTTAAAAGAGGAGAGCGTGGTTATACTCTCGAAATGAATGTCGCAGGTTGAGTGTAGTTGTTTTTGTCACGCATCTAGGAGAACCATTTATTGGTTGATGAATTTGGAAGTGGTGAGACGCTTGTAACATGTTGTCGGGGAAGGTATTTTTTTGTGAATTATGGGAGTTGAGCTTCATTGTTATAAAAGAAGGCTTGATAAGCGTAGGGCAGGTGGCATGACAGAATCAGTAATAGTTAACCATGTTCTTTCGGTCAAAGGTCTACCAAGTAAGTTGCCGCGGTATAGAGTGAATGCCGCAATTGAGCCTAAAAAAATGTAGTCTATAGGTATCGATTCAGGAGTTCAAGGGTAGCGCCTTGCGGTACTAATTCAGGGGATATGTCTATGATTGTGAGCGGCAGTAGGTTTTACATAATGGATGCTTAGGATTTAACTTAAGTAATGCTAAAGTGACACGTCCCTCCCCCCTGTGCATGCTCTGAGCGGCGGGTGGTATCCCGCGCGTGATTCAGGTGCTTGGTTCCTTTGTGCAAATACTCGCGCCCTCGCGCCGATTGTCACGCCGGGGGGCTGCTGCTAGGATGCGCCAGCGGTTCGCGGTACCTCATCTCCATTCCACTGAACGTTGCGGCGCGCACGCCGAACGAGGTATGCATCATGTCCGACGATTCCAACGAAGTGAAACTGTTCGCCCTGTCCACCTGCGTTCACTGCAAGAATACCAAGCAGTATCTTGAAGAGCATGGCGTGGACTACAAGTGCGTGTTCGTGGACCAGCTGGAAGGCGACGAGCGCAAGGCGGTGCTGGAGGAAATCCGCGCCCACAACCCCAAGCTGTCCTTTCCCACGCTGGTTTGCGGCAATGGCCGGGTCATCGTGGGCTTCCACAAGGAAGACATCAAGGAGGCCCTGCAACTATGAGCGGCCCCGCCACCCCGCAGGCGCTGCATGACATGCTGCGCAAGATTCAGGAGCCCAAGGGCTACTTCTTCAACAAGGACATGGACATGACCATGCCCCTGCTGGAAAGCCTGCTGGTGAACAAGCAGCGCTACGGGTACATGGCCTGCCCCTGCCGTCTGGCCCTCGGCGAGTTCGAGAAGGACCGCGACATCGTCTGTCCCTGCGTGTACCGCGAGGACGACGTGAAGGAATACGGGGCCTGCTTCTGCGGGCTGTACGTGTCGCAGGCCTGGAACGACGACGAGATTCCCCACGACATCGTGCCGGAGCGCAGGCCGCCGGAGAAATTATTCGGATAGCAGCACCCACAGTTGATGCGGTGCGTTGACTGTTGATGGAGACGAAATGCCGCCGGACTTCCGAAAGAGTCCGGCGGCATTTCGTGTTGTTAATCCCGTTGTCCTGGTGTGGCTTCACGGCCAACGGCTAATTGTGTCCCTGTAAGGTCTCGCTTTCGGCAGGTGCCGGTCTACGGAAACCATACGAAAGTTTTGGGGGGAGGGGGCGCGGGGGAGGAGACCCTTTTGCAAAAGGGTCCCTCCCCCGCAAGGATTCGTTCTGTAACAAGCCAGCTTGCTATGTGGCGCAGGCGCTACCCGCCGAACGCGGCGTTGTGCCGCGCCGCAAACTGTTCGGGCGTGAAGGCATGTTCCTGGGTGCCGTAGTGCTCCACGCAAAAGCTGGCGCAGGTGGCGCCCATGCGGGCGGCCTCGGTCACGTCCTTGCCGTCCACCAGCCCCTTGATGAGGCCCGCGCGGTAGGCGTCGCCCGCGCCGGTGGGGTCCAGCACCCGGTCGGCCTTGACGGCGGGCACCAGCACCGGGCTGCCGTTGTCGATGCGCGAGCCGTGCTCGGACATGGTGGTGATGATCCACCCGGTGTGCTCCAGCAGTTCCGCCTTGGTGCGGCCCGTGGCCTTCATGATCATTTCCAGTTCGTAGTCGTTGGTGACCAGCATGTGCGCGCCGCAGATGGCCTCGTACAACTGGTCGCCGGACAGGGCGGGAATCTGCTGGCCGGGATCGAAGATGTAGCGCACGCCGCGTTCGCGGAACATGCGCGGCAGGCCCACCATGTCGTCCACGTTGCCGGGCGAGACGATGGCGATGTCCGCCTTGGCGTCCAGCGCGGGGAAGGGGTACTCGCACGGAAAGCGCATGGCCGCCGGGTTGAAGCCGGTGATCTGGTTGTCGCTCTGGTCGGTGGTGATGTAGGCCCCGGCGGTGAACTGGTCGTCCAGCCTGCGGATGCCGTCCTGCGGCAGGCCCAGCCTGTCCAGTTCCTCTGCGTAGCGGTCGAAGTCCTTGCCCACGCAGCACAGGATGTGCGGTGTTTCGCCCATCAGGGCCAGGCTGTAGGCAATGTTGCCCGCCGTGCCGCCGCGCTTTTCCTCCAGCCGGTCGATAAGGAAGCACACGTTCAGGATGTGTATTTTTTCCGGCAGGATATGGTCCGCGAACTTGCCGGGGAAATTCATGATGCGGTCGTAGGCGATGGACCCGGAAACGTAGATGGACATGCTAGGGCTCCTTGCGGGTTACTTCGTCGATCCAGCCGAGAAAGGCGGCGCTGCCGCCGGTGATGGGCAGGGTTGCCACACAGGGCACCTCGTAGGGGTGCAGTTGCAGCACCGCCTCGGTCAGGGCGGGTACGAGGGCGTCTGTGGTCTTGGCGATGAACGCGGTTTCGGTTTCGGTCTGGATGTCGCCCGCCCAGTGGTAGATGGACCGGATGGACCCCAGCACGTTGACGCACGCGGCAAGGCGGCGTTCCACCAGAATGCGGCCGATGCGCTCGGCTTCTTCCGGGTTCGGGGCCGTCATGTACACGATGACCGCCATGTGGACCTCCTGCGGCGTGGTATGCCGCCCGTGCGCCGTTGGCGTTGATGGTGCGCGGGGTGGCCGCGCGGTGCGGGCGGGCAGCGGGTGCGCGGGATGAAGGCATTCGCGCGCTGCGCCGCCCATGTGCATAGCGGAGAAGCCACCGCACGGCAACGCGATGATCACGGTTTCGGCACCCGAATGACGCGGGGTGGTGTGGTGGGGGATGACGGCGGCGGGGCGACGGCAGATGTCCCTGCGAAGGTGGGACGCGCGCCGGATGGGCGCGTGGATCCTTCCCTTTTCGCTGTGGTTGCGGGGCGTGCCCCGGCATGGCATATACTGGCCGCCGCGCGCGAACCGGCAAGCGGCTCGCATCCTGCCCGGCACTGTCCTTCCGTCCCGCTGCCCGGCAGCCGCGCGCATATCCCCATCACGGAGCCTTTCATGCAGACCGCCGACCGCGCGGCCAGAGTGCTCGAACTCCTGCGCCTGCGTTACCCCACCCGCGAAACGCATCTGGTGGCCCAGAACGCCTGGGAACTGCTGGTGGCCACGGTGCTGGCCGCCCAGTGCACCGACGTGCGCGTGAACCAGGTCACCCCCGGCCTGTTCAGCCGTTGGCCCGGCCCGGCAGAGCTTGCCCGCGCCACGCAGGAGGAACTGGAAGAGGTCATCCACTCCACCGGGTTCTACCGCAACAAGGCCACCAACCTGCTGGGCGCGGCCCGTCGCGTGACCGAGGTGCACGGCGGCGAGGTGCCCCGCACCATGGCCGAACTGGTGCAACTGCCGGGCGTGGCCCGCAAGACGGCCAACGTGGTGTTGTGGGGGGCGTACGGCATCAACGAAGGCATTGCCGTGGACACCCACGTCAAGCGC
Source organism: Nitratidesulfovibrio liaohensis (assembly GCF_011682075.1). GTDB lineage: Bacteria > Desulfobacterota > Desulfovibrionia > Desulfovibrionales > Desulfovibrionaceae > Cupidesulfovibrio > Cupidesulfovibrio liaohensis. The sequence goes on along the minus strand of NZ_VSMK01000099.1, from coordinate 15,319 downwards.
ATCGCCTTTCGCATGGGCTTCACCGAATCCGTGGATCCGGTGCAGATAGAGCGCGACCTGATGGATATTTTTCCACGCGATGCCTGGGGCGACGTGAACCACATGCTGGTGTGGTTCGGTCGCCATGTGTGCGACGCGCGCGCGCCGCGCTGCGGCGAATGCGAGATGATCGAGGTCTGCCCGCGCCACGGGGTGGGGCAGAAGGATGGGGCGGCCCCCCGGAAGACTGCGGGGAGGGCGCCCGTCAAAGCAGTCGGCAAAGCAGCGGGCAAGGCAGGCACGGCGGGCACCGCCAAGGCAGCACCGTCCAACTCTGCGTCCAGGTCTTCGGCCACATCGCCCGCCAAGCCCCGCAACGGCGGCAAGCCATGATCACCTCCACTTTCCGCCATCTGCCCGGCGTGGGCGCCGCCTTCGAGGAACGCCTGTGGCGCGGGGGCTGCCTTACCTGGCAGGACGCCGCCGCGCGTGGCGACATACCCTGCCGCAGGCACGAGGCAGGCTCGTTTGCCCGTGGCATCGCCGATTCGCACGAGCGCCTCGCGGCGGGCGATGCCGCGTGGTTCGGCCAGCGGCTGGGCGCGGCGGACCAGTGGCGGCTGTTCGCCGCGTTCCGCCATCAGGCGGCCTACGTGGACATCGAAACCACGGGCCTCGGCTGGCCGGAATCGCACATCACCACCATAGCGCTGTGGGACGGGTTCCAGTTGCGCACCTATCGGCACGGCGACAACCTGGACGCCTTTGCCGACGACATCCGCGACTACAAGCTGCTGGTGACCTTCAACGGGCGCGGCTTCGATGCGCCGTTCATCGAGCAGACCTTCCGCCAGAAGCTGGACATGGCCCATCTGGACCTGCGCTGGGTGCTGAAGCCGCTGGGCTATTCCGGCGGGCTGAAGCGGGTGGAGCAGGCCTTCGGACTCGATCGCGGCGGCCTTGCCGGGGTGGACGGCTACACCGCCGTGCTGCTGTGGCATCACTGGAAGAACAGCGGCGACGATCGCGCCCTGGAAACCCTGCTGGCCTACAACGCCGAAGACGTGCTGACCCTGGAGCCGCTGGCGGTGCATGCCTACAATGCCCACCTGGCCGGGTTGCCTGCCCTGCCGGAGCATTCGCTGCCGCAGTGTCTGCGGGCGGAGAATCCCTTCCGCGCCAGCGCCGAGGTGCTGCGCAGGGTGGGCGTGCGGGCGGCCTGAGTCGCCGCCCCGCCGAATCCGGCTCCGCGTCCCGCGAGCAGCCCCGTTTCGCGTCCTTCTATCCGGCCACGTCCTCCCGCATGGGGCCGCATAACCCCCGCGCGTTTCCCGCGTCCTCCCGTCCCCCTTCCTGCCGTGCCCGCGGCGACAGGGCTATATTGTTGCGCCCAACGCTGAAAAACAATTGCCCGTGGCGCTCCGTGTGGCATACTGGGCCGCACGTCACGACTTTTCAGGGGGGCACATGAGCCAGACGAACATCCTGCTGGAATCGGGCACCAACGAGCTCGAAATCATCGAATTCTACATCGAGGAAACCCTGCCGGGGGGCGGGGTGTACCGTGGCTATTACGGCATGAACGTGGCCAAGGTGCTGGAGATCATCCGGCGCCCCACGGTCACTGGCGTGCCCAGCAAGCACCATCCGGCGGCGCTGGGCACCTTCAACCTGCGTGGCCGGGTCCTGCCCCTGGTGGACCTGGGCGGGTGGCTGGGCAAGCAGGTGGCGGCCAGCGACGCCCTGAAGGTCATCGTGTCCGAGTTCAGCGGCATGGTCACCGCGTTCCTGGTGTCCGGGGTCACGCGCATCCATCGCCTGAGCTGGAGCCAGGTGGAGGCCCCCGACATGCACATGCAGACCTACAGCGGCCAGTCGGTCATCGGGGTGGTGCGCTTCGAGGACCGCATCGTGTTCCTGCTGGACATGGAGAAGATCGTGGCCTCCATGAACCCCCGGGCGGACATCGGCGCGACGCTGGCGGCGGTGGAGCCGGTGGTGACGCAGGGCGAACAGTGGCACGTGCTCATCGCCGACGATTCCTCGGCCATCCGCAACATGATCGGCAGCACCCTGGAAAAGGCGGGCTTTCGCGTCACCCGCACCAGCAGCGGGCGCGAGGCGTGGGACGTGCTGGTCGACTGGCGCAAGCGCTCGGAAGAAGAGCGCAAGCACATTTACGACTACGTGGACCTGGTGGTGTCGGACATCGAGATGCCCGAAATGGACGGCCACAACCTGACCCGGCGCATCAAGGAAGACCAGGTGCTGCAAAAGCTGCCCGTGGTGCTGTTCTCTTCGCTGATCACCGACGCCCTGCGCCACAAGGGCGCCGCCGTGGGGGCCGACGACCAGATATCCAAGCCCGACCTGCCCGGCCTTACCGAACGGGTGCGGGGCCTTATCGAGCGGTTTCGTCAGGGGGCCAGCGCGGCCTAGTCCTGCCAGCGGGGAAGCCCGACCGGATGTTCCCGACGCCTCGACTAATGACGTTCCCATCCATTCGTGGGCATGATAGCGTGACCGCCGTTTCAGGGAGTGACGCGCCGGATGGGCTGGCGCGCATTCCGGCGGACCGCCCGGAGCACGCATGGGGGGGAGCCGCACGGCAGGACGAAAGGGGGAAACATCATGGAGCGCAGGCGTCACGCACGCATTTTTCTGAAGGCCTACGGGCTGAACCAATCTTGCCGGGTGCACATGGACGGCGTGGACCGCGTTGCCCAAATCATCGACATCAGCCCCGGCGGCTCGCGCATGCTGTTGGCCGACGGTGCTCCCATGCCCGCGCAGGGCGTGCGGGGTACCCTGGTGCGGGGTGAGAATTTTCAGTTGGCCTACCTGCGGGACGTGGCCTACACCGTGGCCTGGGTCAACGGCAGCGAGTTCGGGGCCAGCTTTGACGTGGACCTGGACGCCTCTGTGTCGGGCCTGCAGGCGGACCTGGCCGATCTGGCGGGATAGTGGCGGGATAGTGGCGGGATAGCGCAGGGATAGCGGCTGGATAGCGGCTGGATAGCGGCGGGCAGACGCCCGTTTTTCATTGCCTGCACGGGGGGCGCACAAGGGCCAGCTCCGGGCCGGAACATCAATGCACGCAAAAAGGGCGGGGAGCATGCTCCCCGCCCTGTCTTTTCTGGCTGACGGGCTTGCTTGCGCCGCGCGCTAGATCTTGGCGGCGGTGCGCAGGTCGGCCACGGCGTCGCACTGCTCCCAGGTGAACTCGGGCAGTTCGCGCCCGAAGTGGCCGTAGCAGGTGGTCTTGCCGTAGATGGGGCGGTTCAGGTCGAGGCGCTTGATGATGTGGTACGGGCGCAGGTCGAATACTTCGCGCACGGCGCGGGTCAGCACTTCGTCCGACAGTTCGCTGCTGCCCAGCGAGGACACCAGCACCGAAACCGGCTCTGCCACGCCGATGCAGTAGGCGATCTGCACTTCGCACTTGGGCGCCAGGCCCGCCTTGACCACGTTCTTGGCGATGTAGCGGCCCATGTACGCGCCGGAACGGTCCACCTTGGAGGCGTCCTTGCCCGAGAACGCGCCGCCGCCGTGGTGACCGGCGCCGCCGTAGGTGTCCTGGATGATCTTGCGGCCGGTCAGGCCGCAGTCGCCCATGGGGCCGCCGACGACGAAACGCCCGGTGGTGTTGATGAAGATTTCGCAGGCGTCGGCCATCAGGCCTTCGGGCAGCGTCTTCTTGATCACTTCCTCGATGATGCCTTCACGGATGGTGGCGTTGGACACGTTGTCGGCATGCTGCGAAGAGACCACCACGTTGTTGATGTGCACGGGTTTGCCGTCCACGTATTCGAACGAAACCTGGGTCTTGCCGTCGGGGCGCAGGAAGTCGAGAATGCCGTCCTTGCGCACCTGGGTCAGGCGCTGCGAAAGCTGGTGTGCCCAGTAGATGGGGGCGGGCATCAGGGTGGGGGTTTCATCGCAGGCAAAGCCGAACATCATGCCCTGGTCGCCCGCGCCCTGATCTTCGGGGTTGCCCCGGTCCACGCCCTGGGCGATGTCGCCCGACTGCTTGTCGATGGAGGAAATGACCGCGCAGGTCTTCCAGTCGAAGCCCATTTCCGAGCTGTTGTAGCCGATGTTGCGGATGGTCGATCGCACCACCTCGGGCAGGTCGGCAAAGCCCTTGGTGCGGATTTCGCCCGCGATGAAGGCCATGCCGGTAGTCACCAGCGTTTCGCAGGCCACGCGGGACATGGGGTCCTGCGCCAGCAGCACGTCAAGCACGGCATCGGAAATCTGGTCGGCAACCTTGTCGGGGTGCCCTTCGGTGACGGATTCGGACGTGAAGTAGTAGCGGCCTTTTCCGGGAATCATGCGGTCCTCCTGATGATGCGCGCGTGGCCCCGGCTGTGGCCTGCGCCCCTGCGCCGGTGTGGGCGGTGCGGGCGCTGCGGGCTTCGGGCGCGTTTCTTTGCGTGAGTTGCGGTTGTCTGTCCTGACGGGTCAGGGGTCGGAACTATTCTCCGGCCAGCAACATATTGTCGATAAGCCGGGCCTTGCCCAGGCGGAAGGCCACCGCGCACAGGGCTGCGTCGGTGATGCGCGCGAGCGGCTCCAGTGTTTCCGGATGCACGATGGAAATGTAGTCTTCCTGCGCCAGGGGCAGGTTTTCGCGCCAGTAGCGGCGCATGGCCTCGGCCACGGCGGCGGCGTCGCGCTCGCCCCCCTGCACCAGCGCCCGGCCAAGGGCCAGACCGTGGTGGATGTTGGGGGCCTGGGCGCGTTCTTCGGTCGAAAGGTAGATGTTGCGCGAACTCATGGCCAGCCCGTCCTGCTCGCGCACGATGGGGCGGCCCACCACGTCCACGGGCACGTTCAGGTCGCGCGCCATGCGGCGGATGATGGCCAGCTGCTGCCAGTCCTTCTGGCCGAACACGGCGGTGCGCGGCATGGCCAGCTGGAACAGCTTCATGACCACGGTGCACACCCCCCGGAAATGGGTGGGGCGCGAAACGCCGCACAGCGTGCCCGCCAGGGATGGCACCTCTATCCACGTGGCATGGCCCGCCGGAAACATGTCCGCGGGCTGCGGGGTGAACAGGATGTCCGCGCCGTTGGCCTCGGCCAGGGCGGCATCGCGTTCAAGGTCGCGCGGATAGGCGGCCAGGTCTTCGCCGGGGCCGAACTGGGTGGGATTCACGAACAGGCTGACCACCACCTTGTCGCCCACCGAGCGGGCGTAGGACATCAGGCTTTCGTGCCCGGAATGGTAGTAGCCCATGGTGGGCACCAGCACGGTGTGCTGGCCGTCGGCCCGCCAGCGCAGGCAGGTCTGTTGCAACGTGCGTGGGTCGGTGAGTATCTGCATATCAAGTTATCCGAATATTGTTGTGTAGGCGGGTATACACGCAGCCCGCCACGATGTCCAGCGAAAACGGCGTCCGATATGGGCGGCGCGAAGCGGTCCGGGGCTGATGCCGCGCCGACCCCCGGCAGGTTTGTCCGCGTGGCGTGCGAATCAGCAAATCCCGTACCGGCCCTGTGTGCGGTTCCGGTCTGGCGCTGCATGCCCGTCGCGTCCGGCCTCTCCGTTCGGCCTCACTTGACGGAGGCGGTGGCTGCGGGCAAGAGCAGGGTCGGGCCACCCGCGCCGGATGCGCGGCCCGCAACGTCAATATTCACGGGAGTCGCATGGTCGCGCCCAATTCCCACGACACGCCCGAAGCGCCGTGCGAGGCTGCGGACGGCATCGCCGCCGTGCGGGAGCCGTCGTCCCCTACGCCACGAACGGGTCGAGCGGGCCAATCGTTCCAGCCGTACCATCAGGGGCAACTGGACGTGTTCTGTGCCGTGTACGCGGTGGCCAACGCCCTGCGCTCCGTCCATCCGCTGGGCATGGGGCAGGCGCGACGGTTGTTCAACGACGTGCTGCTGGACCTTTCCCGCGATGCGGACGCCTTTCGCTCCGTGCTGTACAACGCCACCGATCATGACGCGCTGGTGCGGGCGGTACTGGAACGCGCCCGCCGCGACGTGCTACCGTTGCGCGTGGAGCGCCCCTTCGCGGCCAGCCCGGCCCTGCGCGTGACGGGCAGGGGGGACCCGGATGCGTCGTCATCCGTCAGGCGGGGCCACGGCCCGGATGCGTCTTCGCAGCCCACGCCCCGCGCGGTGTGGGAAGCCCTTGCGGGCTGGCTTTGCGGCGGGGCGGGACGGGCAGCCGTGTTGCGCTTTCATCGCTACCTGCCCTTCAAGGGCGACCCGGTGATTTCGCACTGGACGGCAGCGGGCATTCCGTTGGGCGATACGTTGTTCCTGCATGACTCCAGCCGCGAAGCCAACGCCATCCACGTCATCGAACGGGGCGGCTTCGTCACCGCACCGGAGCATCTTTCCGACGACAGGCTGTTGCTGGTGGAGCCGCGCTGCCTGTACCTGCTGGAGGCTGAGTCGCAGGACGCCCCGTAGCCGCGCAGTCGTTCAATTTCGCAGTTCCCCTGTTCTCTGGCTCCCCAACTGCGCCGTTCCCCACTCCAGCAGTCCCGCGGCGGAGCGGGCTTGCCGCCCGTCTCACTGCCGTTCGGCAGTGCGGCGGGCAGTGCCATTCCCTTCCCTGCTTCTTTTCTCTTTCTTGTCTCTATCTCTTCCCCTGACCGGTCACGTCCTTGTCCCCGCCCAGTTGGCGCAATTCCTCGTCGGGCATGGCAAAGCCGTGTTCCGGACCGGGAAACGCACCGCTTTCCACTTCCTGCTTGTAGGCGGTTACGGCGGCGGTCACCTGCCCGGCCAGGTTGGCGTAACGTTTGACGAAGCGGGGCACCATGCGGTCCTGCAGGCCCAGCATGTCGTGCAGCACCAGCACCTGCCCGTCGCAGTCCGGCCCGGCGCCGATGCCGATGGTGGGGATGGTCAGCGCGGCGGTGATGCGCGCGGCCACGGGCGAGGGCACGCATTCCAGCACGATGGAAAAGCAACCCGCCTGCTCCAGGGCCAGGGCGTCGTCCAGCAGTCGGCGGGCCGCGTCGGCGGTTTTGCCCTGCACCTTGAATCCGCCCAGTTGCGCCACCCGCTGCGGGGTGAGGCCGATGTGCCCCATGACAGGAATGCCCGCGTCCACCAGGGCGCGCACCTGCGGCAGGTACGGCCCGGCGCCTTCCAGCTTCACGGCGCGCACGCCCCCTTCGCGGAACAGCCGCCCGGCGTTGCGCAGCGCGTCCGCCGGGCTCGTTTCGTAGGACAGGAAGGGCATGTCCGCCACCACCAGCGCGCGGGTGACGCTGCCGGTCACCGCGCGGCAATGGTGCACCATTTCGTCCATGGTCACGGACAGGGTGTCGTTTCGGCCCAGCATGACCATGCCCAGCGAATCGCCCACCAGGATGATGTCGATGTCGCAACCGTCCACGAGGGCGGCGGTGGGGGCGTCGTAGGCGGTGAGCATGGCGATGCGCCGCGCGCCCTTGGCGGCGCGCACGTCCAGCGTGCCCACGGGGCGGCGTGTCTGCTGTTGGGGGGCGGAACGCTCCGGTGCCGGATGAACGCTCATGAAAGGCTCCTTGCTGTGCGCTGCGGGCGGGGTGCGCCCGGTGATGCGTTGGCGCTGCGCGCCGATGATCAGTCGGCGCGGGTTGCGTCCTGTGATGCGTTGGCGCTGCGCGCTGGGCAACCAGTCTACATCCCCCGCCGGGGCATGGCAAACCGCAGGGTACGCCTGACCATGCGAAGGGCATGGGAACCGGCTGGCGAAGCGGCGGATTGGTCGGGCAGACCATGTCTGCCTTTCCGGGCAAGTCGGGGGTATCGGGTAGCGGCGGGGACGGATCGGTCGCCAACCCGCGCCTGCTGCGGCCCCCTCATGTCCGCCCTGCATTCGTCCCGAATTCTGCCCGAATCCTGCCCGAATCCGGTTTATCCGGACAAGCGTAAAGAAAAGTGAAGGCCGCCCCCTATAGTTTCACATGGGCAGGCCGAAAAGAGGGGCATGAACGGCGGATGATCGCATGGATGCGGTCGGCGTGGTGCCCCGCCCGGAACGGCGCAATATTCATGGAGGAATATTATGTCTCTCGTAATCAATCACAACTTGATGGCAATGAATGCCGCCCGCAACCTCAGCTCGTCGTACGGCAACCTGTCCACGTCCGTGCGCCGACTGTCGTCGGGTCTTCGTGTTGGCGCCGCCTCTGACGACGCGGCCGGCCTGGCCATTCGCGAACTGATGCGTTCGGACATCGCCGCCCTGAACCAGGGCGTGCGTAACGCCAACGACGCCATCTCGCTGATCCAGACCGCCGACGGCGCCCTTGGCGTCATCGATGAAAAGCTGATCCGCATGAAGGAACTGGCCGAACAGGCCGCTACCGGTACCTACACCTCGGACCAGCGTCTCATCATCGATTCGGAATACCAGGCCATGGCCTCGGAAATCACCCGAATCGCCAACTCGACGGACTTCAACGGCATCCACCTGCTCAACGGCAACCTGTCCGGTGCCACCCACGACGGCTCCGGCCTCGTGTCCACCGGCAAGCTGAAGGTCCACTTCGGCTCGGCCAACGACTGCTCGGAAGACTACTACTACATCCGCATCGGCACCTCCACGGCGTCGGCGCTGGGCGTGGGCAGCCAGGCAGCGGAAGGCAAGGGCAAGTCGATCTCCACGCAGTCTGCCGCGCAGGCCGCCCTGGAAGGCATCGAGAACGCCATCATCTCGAAGGACAAGATTCGCGCGAACCTTGGTGCGCTCCAGAACCGTCTGGAAAACACCATCAGCAACCTGCAGATCCAGTCGGAAAACCTGCAGGCCGCCGAATCACGGATTTCGGACGTGGACGTTTCGAGCGAAATGACCGAATTCACCCGTCAGCAGATCCTGACGCAGGCTGCCGTCGCCATGCTCTCGCAGGCCAACTCCCTGCCGCGTATGGCCATGCAGCTGCTGGGCGGCTAGGGCACACACCGTAAGGTGGAGGGGTTTTGGCAGACACGCTCGACCGGGCCGCGCAAGCGGCCCGGTTTTTTTTGCGTCTTGAAGGTTTGCCGCAAACTGTACGATAGGATGCGCGTGAACGTTGACAGGGAGAAGAACGTGCAGGATTCCCCGGACTTTCAGGGGCGGGTGCTGACGCCCGGAATCATTTCCGTCAGCCGGTCCACGGATATTCCGGCATTTTACGCGGAATGGTTCATGCGTCGCCTGCGCGAAGGGTATGTGCGGTGGCGCAATCCCTTCAATCAGCAGGACTTCCGCATAGACCTACGCGCGGCGGGCGGCATCGTGTTCTGGACCAAGAATGCGAAGCCGCTGCTGCCCTACCTGGAGGAAATCCACGACAGGGGGTACGACTTCTATTTCCAGTTCACGGTCAACGACTACGAGGCGGAAGGATACGAACCCCGCGTGCCGCCGCTGGCGGAGCGCATCGAGACGTTCGCGGCCCTGTCGCGCCGCTGGGGACCCGAGCGGGTGGTGTGGCGGTATGATCCCATCTGCCTTGCCGAGGGGCTGGACGCGGACGGGGTGATGGAGCGCATCCGTCGCGTGGGTGATGCGCTGGCCCCGTACACGAGGCAACTGGTCTTCAGTTTCGTGGACGTGGGGGCCTATGCCAAGGTGCAGCGCAATGTCAAAGCGCAGCAGGAGCCGCTGCTGCGGGAACCCTCGTTCGATGAACAGGACCGGCTGGCGGAAATGGTCGCTGCCTATGCTGCCTCTCGGCAGCTCACTCCTGCGGCGTGCGGCGAGCGCAGGTCGTTTGCCCGTTACGGCATCAGGCCCAACAAGTGCGTGGACGGAGATCTCTTTGCGCGGATATGCCGCCCCGGCAACGTGAAGCTGCAACGGCATCTCGGCATCCGGCTTGACCAGCATGTGTTGGGCGTGCCGCAACGGCTGGAGACCCTGCTGCGCAAGGATCTGCGTAAAGACAGGGGGCAGCGGGCCGAGTGCGGGTGCGTGGAAAGCAAGGATATCGGCATGTACAACACCTGCGGGCACATGTGCGTGTATTGCTACGCCAATACTTCCGTGGCCGTGGTGGAAAAAAACAGGACCCGGCACCGGCTGGATGCGGACGGCATCATTCCGTTGCCGGAAAAGGGCGAAACCCCGGAAGGGGAAGTGTAGCCATCGCCAGCCGCCATTCGCCAGCAGGACGGCGGGCGAACCGGCACGTACGGGGCGGGTCGCATGTGTGGCCGTCTTTTTTCGTGTCGTCATCAGGCGGTTGTTTACAGTTGTCCGCCCCTGCGGCATCGTGCGCGCATCCCATCACCCTCTGTACCGCAGAAGAGAGGCCATCATGGTCACCCCCGCCGCGCATTCCCCCGAGATGCCAGCCGTTCCATCACGCCTGCCGGAAGTGCTGGCCGCCGTGTTCGTGGTGGTGTTCGTGGTGCTGGGCATCGCCCCGTACGACCGCACGGTGTGGTTTCTGGAATGCACGCCCGTGATCGCCGTCTTTCTGCTGCTGGCGGGCACCGCGCGCAGGTTCCGGTTCAGCAACGCCGCCTACCTGCTGATGGCGGTGTGGCTGTTCTGGCATACCGTGGGGGGACATTACACCTTCACGCGGGTGCCGTTCGGCGTCATTACCGATGCCTTCGGCTTTGCGCGCAACCATTTCGACCGCGTGGGCCATTTCAGCGTGGGCTTCTATGCCTACGCCTTCGCGGAACTGCTCACGCGCCGCCGCCTGGCCGGGCCGGTGGTGACCATGTTTTTCGCGCTGTTCGTCATCATGGCCGTGGCCTGCGGGTGGGAAATCCTGGAATGGCTGGTGGCCGACGCCGAGGGAGGCGAGGCGGGGCTGGCCTTTCTGGGCAGCCAGGGCGACGTGTGGGACGCGCAGAAGGACATGCTGGCCGACACCCTGGGGGCCGTGTTCGCGCTGGTGCTGTTCCGGCTGTGCGGCAGGCGCTGGGGGAGCATGGAGCCGGTGTAGGGCCGGCTGGGGCGCGATGGCCCGTGGTGCCGAAGGCAGACCGGTGCGACCAGGAACGGGGGACACGGGCGGGTTGTACTGATGTGCCCTGATCTGGTCCCGATGATTTGATATGGCTGGACGGCGGTGCAGTCCGGAGCGCCGGGCCGTTTGGACAGCGCAGAGGAAATGCCGTATGCCGGACGGGCGCGCCGCACGGCGCATCCGGCGGCTTGTCGCCGGGCGCTGGCGGCCGACGTCATTTCTTCCGGAGCCTTGCCATGACCGCCTGCAATCCCCAGTTGAACCTTCAGGGGCGCGGCCGCCTGAAGCGCATCGTCGATTTCCTGAACGAGGCGGGCATGCTGCGCCTCACGCCGCGCACCGGCTACCAGTTTCTCGGCACCGGCAACGAGAACGTGGCCGAACACTCCTTCCGCACCGCCATCATCGGCTACGTGCTGGCCCGCATGGCCGGGGCCGATCCTTCCCGTACCGCCATGCTGTGCCTGTTCCACGACTTTCACGAGGCGCGCATTGGCGACTTCAACTACGTCAATCGCATCTACAATACGTCGAAGCCCCGCGATGCCGTGGTGCACGCCGCCGAGGGCACCGGCCTCGAGGTGGACATGCTGGAGTTCTGGGACGACCTGGAGGCTTCGCAAACCCCGGAGGCGCAACTGGCCCACGACGCGGACCAGCTGGACCTGATCCTGAACCTGAAGCGCGAACTGGACCTGGGCAACAAGTACGCGGGCAAGTGGATGGAAAGCGCGCTGGAGAGGCTGCGCACCGAGGAAGGCCGCGAACTTGCCCGGACCATTGCCGAAACCGACCACACCGACTGGTGGTTTCTGGGGCCGGACCGGGCGTGGTGGGAGAGGAAGAACGGGAAGGAGTAGAGGGAGAGGGCGCTGCGCGGGGTAGGGATGGGGTTGCGCGCAGTTGGGCACGGCTTCTACGGAGGCCGTTGTGCCCTTTTGACCACGTTCGATTTCGTTATGTCTCCGACGGGTGTGGAAGGGATGTGCGCGGTTGCATCCGGCTTCTACGAAGGCCGTCGCGCCCCTTTGACCACGCCCGATTTCGTTATGTCTCCGACGGGCAAGGGGCCATTGAACGATGGCCCCTTGCATCCCCGCGAGGGGCTCCGCCCCTTGGAACCCCGTGTCGTCCTGCACCGCATTCTTTACGTTGGGCAGCTTCCCTGCGGCGCTGGCGCGCCTCGGGCGATCTGCCCGCCTGAATGCGCATGTGCGCAAAACTCCCGCCGTCCTTATCTCACTTGGGTGCTCTTAGCGCCACCCCCGTTGCGACGCATGTGCCGCCGTCAAAGCCCGGCGCCACACGCTTCTACGCACAGCACGCTTCCCTTGAGCAACATTCGGCCCTGCGCGGCTGGTCTGTCGTTACAATGAGGCGCGGCGTCAGGCCCATCAGGTAAAGTGTAACATGCGCGCAGATTGCGCCCTCAGCCGAAAATCGCCGCCGGAGGGTTTGCGACGGGTACGCCTTGGCGTTACAGGGGCATCCCAAACCGACCGAAGGTACACGCGCGGACCGCGCCTTCACCAAGGCGACGAGAGCTTCGCGCACATCGCATTCCCGTCGCCAGATCACCCGAAGGCGCTCCGGCGCCGGAGGGAAGCTGGCGGCGAAGGAATGCGGTGCAGGATGTGCGGGGATAAAGGCACCGGAGCTACGCTATGATGTCGGGAGTCTTGCGCACATACGCATTCAGCCGGGCAGATCGCCCGAGGCGCGCTAGCGCCGCAGGGAAGCTGCCCGGCGTAAGAATGCGGTGCAGGATACGTTGGGGGTCCAGGGGTGGCGAAGCCCCCCTGGAGCGCGGGGATGCAAGGGGTCGCCGCTCTGCGGCCCCTTGCCCGTCGGAGACATAACGAAATCGGGGGTGGTCAAAGGGGCGCGACTGCCTTCGTAGAAGCCGTGCTCAACCGCGCACAACCTCTCCCATCCGCCGCTGACAGCACCCACCACGCCCACTTACTCAGGATTCCTGAGCACCTCCAGCACCTCCACCCGCGACGCCTGCCACGCCGGATATGCCCCGGCCACCAACCCCAGCAACACCGATGCCACGCAGGCCCCGACAATCAGCAGCGGGTCGTACAGGTACGGAAAGTCCCCCAAGGCGTACACCACGGTGACGATGCCGACTGCCGCCAGCACGCCTGCCGCGCCGCCCACCCCGGCCATCACCCCGGCCTCGGCCAGAAACTGGCGGATAATCACCGTGCGGCTGGCGCCCACGGCCCGGCGGATGCCGATCTCCAGCCTGCGGGCGCGCACCAGCAGGATCATGATGGACAGGATGCCCAGCGCGCCCACGGCAAACGAGATGGACGACGACAGCACGCCCAGCGTCCACACCAGGTCCAGCGCCTGGTTGCGCAGCCGGGCGGAATCCTGCGCCGAGATGACCGAAAAGTCGTCCTTGCGGCTGGGGCCCATGTGGTGGCGGCGGCGCAAAATGTCGGTGACGGCGGCCTTGGCGGCAGCCTCGTCGTTCTGGTCGTGCAGGTTCATGAACACGCCGCTGATCCAGTCCTGATTGGTGAAGCGGCGCATGTACGTGGACAGCGGGGTGAACACCATTTCGTCAAGGTTGGCGCCGGTCACGTCCTGGCCCTTTTCGGGCAGCACGCCCACCACCAGCACGTTGGCGCGAAAGAAGAACACCTGCTTGCCCACGGCGTCCGCCGGGTCGTTGAACAGGCGCTGCGCAATGGCGTAGCCCAGCACGCATACCTTGGCCTGCGTGGCTTCCTCTTCCTCGTTGTAGAAGCGGCCATGCTCGGTTTCCAGCATGCGCACCTGTGCATAGGCCGGGGGCGATGCCATGAGCTGGCTGCCCGTCTTCACCCGGCCATAGCGCACCGGCATGGAGCCGCTGGCATAGGGCACGCCCAGCCGCACCTGCGGCACGGTGCCCAGAATCTCGCGGGCGTCCTCCAGGCTGAAGGTGGTGGTCATGCCGGTGACGCGGGTGGAACCCTCGCGCCGGAAGTTGGCCTGCCCGGACAGGGCCTGCAACAGGTTGGGACCAAGGCGCTGCGTTTCGATGTCGGCCTTCTTGACCATGGCCTTCGAGATGTGCAGCACGGCGGTAAGCGCCAGTGCGCCCAGAAAGACCCCCAGCATGGCCAGCACCGTGCGCATGCGGTGGGCGGCCAGAGAACGCAGGGCAATGCGCAGCCGCTGCATCACTCACCCCCGCGCAGGGCCTGGATGGGGTCCAGCGCCGCGGCCTGCCGCGCCGGGCGCAGGCCGAACACCAGCCCCACCGCCGTGGCGGCGGCCAGGGCCAGCAGAAACACCTTGGCCGACAGCACCATTTCGATAAGCCCCAGACGTTCCAGCATCTGGCCCATCAGCGCGCCCAGCAGCACCCCGCCCACGGCGCCGCACAGGGTCAACGCCAGCGATTCCATGAGAAATTGCAGCAGGATGGCCCGCCCCGGCGCGCCCAGGGCTTTCTTGAGGCCGATCTCCACCCGCCGCTCGGTGACCGAGAGCAGGAACAGGTTGGCCAGCACGAAGCCGCCCACGATCATGGCCGCCGTCGCCGTCACCCCCAGAAAGAGCACCAGCCCCCCCTTGATCACGGACAGGAATTTCAGGACCTCGCGCGCGGTGAGTATGGTGAAGTCGTCGGGGTCTTCGGGCGCCAGGCGGTGCAGGTGGCGCAGCAGGCTGCGCAGGTCTTCCACGTGGGCGTCCATGCCCGCCACGTCCTCGAACTTCACGCGCAGGGCGCGGAAGTAGCGGCGGTCCATGTTGAAGCGCTGGGTCAGCGTGGTGAGGGGGATGATCACTCGGTCGTCCACGCTGCCGCCGCCGCCGGACATGCCCCGGTACTGCAACAGCCCCACCACGGTGAACGGCACGCCGGACATCAGGAAGGTACGCCCCACGGGGCTTTCGTCGCCGAACAGTTCGCGGGCGGGCCTGTCGCCCAGCAGGGCCACGCGCGCGCCGCGCTGCACGTCTTCCGCCGTCAGGTCGCGGCCTTCCACCAGCGGCCAGTTCCAGGCCCTGGCGTAATTTTCGGTGGTGCCCGCCACCAGTGCCACGTCGTAGTTGTTGGATTCGTGCTTCAGGCGCACGTTGCCCTTGGAGCGCATGGGCAGCACGATGTACGCGCCCGGCAGCGACTGGCGGATGCGCGCCGCGTCCTCCCAGGTAAGGGTAAGGGTGCGGGCGCCCACGGCGCGGTTGACGATGTTGCCGCCGAACACCAGCACCGCGTCCGGCCCGAACATGTCGGCGATTTCGTCGGCCTTCTTGGACGCGCCGTCCACGGCGGCCACGATGACCGTCAGCGAGGCGATGCCCAGCGACACGGCGGCGATGACGAAGAAGCTGCGCAGGCGGTAGGCCAGCAGCGCGGAAAGGCCCAGCGTGGCGGCGCGCCAGCCCTCGCGGGCCAGCGC
>NZ_VSMK01000087.1 GCF_011682075.1 Nitratidesulfovibrio liaohensis | reverse complement strand
CTCTTCCGATCTGGGTGCGGCCACACATGGCCGCGCCGGTGGCGCGCGGCGCATGGCGCGACACGGCCCGGCAGGAATGGGATGCGGTACGCGCCTGCCGGTGCTCCATCCTGCTGTGGACCGACCCGCGCTACCCGGCCCGCCTGCGCGAAGTTTCCGACGCGCCTGCCGTGCTGTACTGCCGTGGTGACGCCTCACTGCTGGCCAACCACGCCGTGGCGGTGGTGGGGTCGCGCCTGTCCTCGCGGGCCGGGCGCAGGGTGGCCGCCGACATCGCCTACAGCCTTTCGGCGGCGGGCGTCACCGTGGTTTCCGGCCTTGCGCGCGGCATCGACCGCGAGGCGCACGTGGCCGCGCTGGAAGAGGTGGGCTCCACCATCGGCGTGCTGGGCACGGGCATCGACGTGGTCTACCCGCCGGAACACGCGGAACTGTTCGCCCGCATGGAAGCCACGGGGCTGCTGGTGTCGGAGTACGCCCCCGGCACGCTGCCCCTGCCCGGGCACTTTCCCGTGCGTAACCGGATCATCAGCGGGTTTTCCGTGGGGGTGCTGGTGGTGGAGGCGGCAGCCCGCAGCGGCAGCCTGATCACCGCGCGTCTGGCCCTGGAGCAGGGCCGCGAGGTATACGCCGTGCCCGGCCCGGCCACGGCCCAGTATACCTGCGGCTGCCGGGGGCTCATAGAGCAGGGCGCGCGACCAGTGACCACGGCGGAGGACATGCTTGCGGACCTGGCCCCGGTGCTGGGCATGGAACTTGCCGCGCTGGCCGCGCCGTGTCCGCCCCCCGGTTGGGGCGGTTGGGGCGGTTGGAGCGGTTCGGACGACGATCCGCTGGACGAGATATTTCCGCTGGATGCCTCGAATCCCCCGGCTGCCAAGGTTGGGCCTGATGCCTCGCATGTGCCGGTCACGCCAGTCACGCCAGTCACGCCAGTCATGCCAGTCACGCCTGATGCTCCTGATGTGGCAGGCACGCTCGATATGGCGGTCACGTCAGTCACGCCGGGTGTTTCGGATGCCCAGAGTTCTCCCCGCAGCATGGACGGGGCGGCTGCCAAGGATGTTGTCAGCCCGCCGCAGAAGATTTCCGGCGGCAGTTTCCACACTTGCGCCGGGCAAGAGAAGCGGGCACCTTTGGAACCCGCCGCCGTGCCGGAGCCTGCGGCCCGCCCGGCACCCTGCCCGGCGCGCGTCCGCAGACCGGTTGCCCCTGCCCCTTGTCCGTCCTGCATCAGCAACGGTCCCGGCGACGCCCCCCCCAGTAGTCAACCCGACGGCTCCCGTGCCGGTCCGGACGACGCCATCCTGGCCTTTCTGCACGGTCGCCCCGGCGCCCACGTGGACGACATCTGCCGCGCGTTGTCCATGGGGGCGGCGGACGTCAGCTGTCGCCTGGTGTTGCTGGAGGTAAAGGGCGGGGTACGCCGGTTGCCCGGCATGCGCTACGAGCGTATGTAGGGAAACGCGCCAACACGGATTGAAACGGCGGGGCATGCGCCTGCCGGGGAAGAATATGCAGAAGATACCGCTAGACCTCGCCGCGCCCGGCATGAAACTGGCCAAGCCCGTCACCAAGTCCGACGGACTGGTGCTGGTTGGCGCGGGCGTTGAACTGACCACCACCATCATTTCGCGCTTCCGCGCCAGCGGGGTGCAGTCGCTTACCGTGCAGGGCCGCCCCGTGGACCTTGGCGACGACGGCGGCAATGACCTGGAGCGCATCGCCGGGCGGCTGGATCACCTGTTCCGCAAGCACGGGCAGGACCGGTTCATGGTCACCCTGCGCAACATGCTGCGCCGCTTCTTTGCAGAGCGCATCGCCGCAGCCAAGGCGGCGGAAGAGGCCGAGGCCGCCGCCATCGCCGCCGCGGCAGAGGCCGCGCGCGAAGAGGCGGAAGCCCAGGCCGCGCAGAACCGCATCCCGTTGGTGCCGTTGGTGGATGACGAGCCGGAAGGCGTGCCCGCCCGGCCCGAAGTTGTCAACGGCAACGGCGCGCCACGGGAGAACGGGCGATGAGCGATGACCTGCGCACCATTTACAAGGGGCGTCTGCTGGCGGTGAAGGACCTGCCAACGCTCCCCACGGCGTTGCAGGAGGTTTCGCGCCTGCTGGAGTTGCCCAACACCACCACCGACCAGGTGGCCAAGGTCATTTCCGTCGACCAGGTGCTGGCGGCCAAGGTGCTGAAGATGGTCAACTCGCCCATCTACGGCTTTCCGGGGCGCATCGGCACGGTAAAGCACGCCCTGGTGCTGCTGGGGTTCAACGTCATCCGGGGGCTGATCATCTCCACCTCGGTCTACGACGACATGAACCGCGCCATGCGCGGCCTGTGGGACCACAGCGTGGGCTGTTCGCTGGCCTGCGGCGAACTGGCCCGCGCGCTGGGCATGAAGGACCCGGAGGAATACGCCGTAGCCGGGCTGCTGCACGACCTGGGCAAGGTGGTGTCGGCCCTGCAACTGCCCGAGGCCAAGGCCAGGGTGGACGCGGTGGTGCAGGAACAGGACCTGCCGTACATCGACGCGGAAACGCAGGTGCTCGGCTTCGGGCATGACCGCATCAACGCCTGGCTGGCCGAACACTGGAACCTGCCCCCCGCCATCCGCGAGGGCATGGCCTTCCACCACAAGCCCATGAGCGCGCGCATTTACCCGCAGATGGCCTGCGTGGTGCATGTGGGCAACTTCATGGCCCGGCTGTTCGAGTACGGTTCCGGCGGGGACGACAACGTGCCGCAGCTTTCGCCGCACGCGCTGAAGCTGCTGGGCATGAACCAGAGCGCGCTGGAAGCACTGCTGGACACCCTGTGCGAGAAGTTCGCCGACGCCGGGGAACTGGGGTTTGCATGATTTCTGACGCTGCCGTGTCGCCAACGCGACCGCTTGCTCCTTCGCCGAGCCGATCGCCGCGCTTGATGACGTACCGCTTGCTGCCCGCATGCCCGCGTCCGGCACGCGCGGCATTGGGCGCATCATTGAGCGCATCATTGGGCGCAGCATGGAGCGCGTCATGAGCACGCGGCCCTTGGGGTTCGGCGACGCAGCAGCCGTAGGTGTGCCGCGCTGCTGGCTGGTCACGGCTGACGGCTGTCTGACCGCCACCGTGCGCGCCCTGTGGGCGGCGGACGGCGACCCGGAGGGACAGCGCACGGCATCGTCCCGCCCCATGGACTGGCGGGTGTTCGACAACGGGCGGGCCGTACTGGAGCAGTTCTTTCTCGATCCGCCGGACCTGCTGCTGGTTTCCGCAGCGCTTCCGGACATGTCGGGCGTGTCGCTGATCCAGTTGGTGAAGGGCGAGAACGTGTACCGCCAGGTGGCCACGCTGCTGGCCCTGAACGCCCCGGATGTTGCCGGGGTGGATTGGCAGGGCGTGGAGGTCGACGATTTCATGGTCCTGCCCGCCGCGCCGGTCTCCGCAGAGGGTGCGGGGTGCATGCCCCTGCCGCCCCCGCTGTCCACGGAACTCGCGGCGCGCATCGAACTGGCCCTGACCCGCGCGGGCCGCGCCCTGGACGCCAGCCCCCTGACCAAGCTGCCGGGCAACACCTCGATCATCAAGTTCATTCAGGGGCTCATTGATCGGCGCATGGATTTCGCGCTGGCCTACGCGGATCTCGACAACTTCAAGGCCTTCAACGACAAGTACGGCTTTTCGCGCGGCGACGAGGTACTCATGCTCACTGCGCGGCTCATCGCCACCACGGCGCGCGAGGTGCGCGGCCAGCCCGCCTTCGTGGGGCACGTCGGGGGCGACGACTTCGTGTTCGTGACACCCGTGGACGAGGCGGAAGACGCCTGCCGCCGCGTGGTGGGGGCCTTCGACGCCATCGTGCCCGGCTTTTACGACGCGGACGACCGCGAGCGCGGGGCCATCGTGGCCCACGACCGGCAGGGGCAGGTGCGCACCTTTCCGCTGATGGCCGTATCCATCGCCGTGGTATGCAACCGGCCCGGCGACGGGCTTTCGCTGGCCCACTACGGCGAGGCCTCTTACCGGGCCAGCCAGGTCAAGAAGCTGGCCAAGGACAGGACGGGCAGCTGCTATGTCTTCGACCGGCGACAGGCGTGAGCGGGGCGGGCGCGGCGCATCCGACAACGGTGTCGGCGCGGATGCCCCGGCTGGCCGTGGCGCACCGGCGGCGCCTCGCACGGTAGTTGCCCCCGCGCGTGGCTCCGAACCCGCAGAATCCTTCTCCGTCCCTGCCGCCACTCCGTCCGGCACAACTCCGTCTGGTAACGCCCTGCTTCCCCCCGCCCGCGCGGAACTGCTGGAGATGTTCCTGGCCCATCTGGGCATGGAAAAGGGCTACGCCGATGCCACCGTGACCGCCTACGGCACGGACATGGACCAGTTTGCGGCGTTTCTGGCAGAGGCGGGCAGCGGTCCGGCCATTCCCGGCAGGCCGTCCTTGCCGAATCCCGCGTCGTCCTCCGCCTCGCCTTCGTTGGATACCCCGGAACTCATCACCAAGCGCCACGTGCAGCGGTTTCTGGCCGAACTGCACCGCCAGCGCATCGCCAAGTCCAGCGTGGCCCGCAAGCTGTCGGCATTGCGGGCGTTCTTTCGCTTTCTGTTGCGGTTGCGCCGGGTCACGGCGGACCCCACGGCGGGCGTGCATAATCCCAAGCAGGAACAACGCCATCCCCACGCCCTGAACGTGGACCAAGCCTTTGCCCTGCTGGACGAGCGGCGGCAGCGCAAGGCTCTGACTGCCCGCGCTACCGCCCACCCCACGGCTCGCACAGGACATGGCACGGCTTCCGGCCCCGCCGACGCGGTGCTGCTCACGCGCGACCTTGCCCTGGCCGAATTGCTGTACGGCTCCGGCCTGCGCGTGTCCGAGGCGCTGGAACTGAACGTGCTGGACGCGGACCCGGCATCCGGAGTGGTGCGGGTGATGGGCAAGGGCGGGCGCGAACGCATGAGTCCGCTCAGCGATACCGCGCGCGATGCACTGGCAGCGTGGCTGTCCGTGCGCCATCAGGTGGACGAGGGCCGGGGCGAACCCGCCCTGTTCCTGGGCGCGCGGGGCGGACGCCTGAACCGGCGGCAGGCCGCGCGGATCATCGAGACCCTGTGCCTGCGGGCCGGGCTGCCGCAGGCCATATCCCCGCACGGGCTGCGCCATTCCTTCGCAACCCACCTGCTGGAGGCCGGGGCCGACCTGCGCAGCGTGCAGGAACTGCTGGGCCACGCCCGGCTTTCCACCACCCAGCGGTACACCCACCTGACCCTTTCGCGCCTGGTGGACGTGTACGACCGGGCGCACCCACGCTCCGATCTTGCGTCACCGTCGGGCAAGACGCCGCAACCAAAGCCCGCCGCAACGCCGGAAAAACCGGCCCGCGCCGCCACACCCCGCAAGGGCGGCAAGCCCACGCCCAAGCGATAGTGGCTTTTCCCTTTTCTCCGTTTACCAACGGAAACGGGCCGGAACCTTGCAGGGTTCCGGCCCGGTGTTTTTGGGAGGAGACGTTGCGGACGTTGCGGAAATTTCGCTCTCCGGCAAGGAAGGCAAGCCGGTTGCGACGGGAGCGCACTAAAGGTGCGTGACCAGAGCAAGCGGCGCCGCCTGACGCGGCCCGAGAGCGAAAGAACGCAACGCTAAGCGCGCAACATGCCGAAGCGTTTGGAGATAGCCTCCTCGAACTCCTGCTGGAGCGAGGAAACCAGCTCGTGCACCGACTGGATGCGATCCACCCGGAACACATTGGCGCCCGAGAAGGCAAACCCCTTCTCCAGGTTGCCCTTCATGGCGTTGATCAGCGCGGCGGCGATGCAGTACGGGGTCTGCTCCTGCTCGCAGGTGCTGATGCACTTGAACACGCATTTGAAGGGCTTCTTCGCGCCTTCGCGCATGGCCTCGATGAACGAGTTGCCAATGGCGCGGCCCGGCATGCCCACGGGGCTCTTGATGATGGTCACGTCCTGCTCGGTGGCGTCCACGTAGGCTTGCTTGAAGCGGTCGTCGGCATCGCATTCGTGGGTGGCCACGAAGCGGGTGCCCATCTGCACCCCGGCGGCGCCCAGTTCCATGAACCGGGTGATGTCCTCGCCGGTGTACACGCCGCCCGCGGCAATGACCGGAATGCGGCGCCCCTTTTCGTCCTCGAAGGGCTTCACCGCTTCCACCACCTGCGGAATGACCGCTTCCAGCGAATGGTTGGGATCGTCGATCTCCTCGGCCTTGAAGCCAAGGTGCCCGCCCGCCTTGGGGCCTTCCACCACGAAGGCGTCGGGCACGTAGTCGAAGCGGGTAATCCACTTCTTGGCGATGACCGAGGCCGCCCGGGCGGACGACACGATGGGCACGAGCTTGGTGCGGAATTCTTCCTTCTTCTGGTCGCACGCCTCGCGCAGGTGCCTGGGCAGGTCCAGCGGCAGGCCCGCGCCGGAGAAGATGATGTCGGCCCTTTCCTCGATGGAGGTGCGGACCATTTCGCCAAAGGTGGTCAGGGCCACCATGATGTTCACGCCCACGATGCCCTGGGTCATTTCGCGGGCCTTTTGCAGCTCGCGGCGCAGGGCGCGGACGTTGGCTTCGATGGGGTTCTTGGCAACGTCGGGCTCTTTCATCCCGATCATGGCGGCGGCGATGACGCCGATGCCGCCTTCGTTGGCCACGGCGGACGCCAGGCGCGACAGCGAGATGCCGACGCCCATGCCGCCTTGCACGATGGGTATGCGGGCGACCAGGTCGCCAATGTTCAGGGTCGGAAAAGGCATGATTCAGTCCTCCGGTGCGGTGCGTGCGTGCCGGTGAAGGCACGCGGAATGAACCGGGCCCGCGTGCATGCCAGTGGCATGGGAGTGGGCGCTCCGGTGTGCCGCCATGCGCGGGCGGCGCGCGGAAGACGCACGATGCGGCGGAATGCCGGAATCGCGTGGTCTCCGTGGACTGCATCGGAGTCTTTCGGGCAGCAAACGCTGGGTGGCGTCGTGCGGTACGGTGGCGGCGGTGCGTTTTCTCCCGCGCAGTCCCCACTGCGCGGGCGCATGCGCCGCCGGGCCGTGGCCGGGCGGACGCC
>NZ_VSMK01000086.1 GCF_011682075.1 Nitratidesulfovibrio liaohensis | reverse complement strand
GGGAGCGCACCAGCCACCGGCGCCCTTGCCTCCGGGTTGCGACCCTTGCAGCCCGTTGCCCCGCAGGCGGCGCCCACTGGCGGCGGGTGCGGTTGCGGAAGCGCGTCCGGCACATTCGGCATGTCCGCCTCGTCTGGCGTGGCGGCATCGTCCGGTCCCTCGCTGACGTCACTTGCGCCTCGTGCTTTCCTTGCTCCCCTGGATGGCCCGGCCAGCCTGACCACACTCTCCGGCGGTGGCTCCGCCGCCGGTGGGGGGTGCGCCTGTTCCGCTCCCTCCACTCCTTCCTCCCTCTCCGGGCAAGCCCCGGTCCTGTCGCCGGAGCAGGAGCGCGCCGGGCTGCGCCGCCGCCTGTCCGTCATGGCCGTGTGCTTCATCGCGTGGTGGGCGGTGTACCTGAACCTGCCCGCCGCCGCGCGCGCGCTGACCTACGGCGCGCTGGGCCTGACGCCCGGTTCGCATCTGGGCGAGGCGGTGGAGTTCTTCCTGTACGACACGCCCAAGGTGCTCATGCTGCTGGCGTTGGTGGTCTTCGGCATCGGGATGGTGCGCTCGTTCTTCACGCCGCAGCGCACCCGCCGTCTGCTGGCCGGGCGCAACGAGGCTGTCGGCAACGTGCTGGCCGCCCTGCTGGGCGTGGTCACTCCGTTCTGTTCCTGTTCGGCGGTGCCGCTGTTCATCGGCTTCGTCTCCGCCGGGGTGCCGCTGGGGGTGACCTTTTCGTTCCTGGTGTCCGCGCCCATGATCAACGAGATCGCCGTGGTCATGCTATACGGCCTGCTGGGCTGGAAGGTGGCCGCCCTGTATGCGGGCACGGGCCTTGCCATCGCCATCGTCTCCGGCTGGGTCATCGGGCGGCTGGGCATGGAGCGCCACATCGAGGGCTGGGTGTTGCAGGTGCGGGCCCATGCGGAGCAGATGCACGACGCTGACCTGTCATGGTCCGCCCGCATCGACTACGGTGTGCAGGCCATGCGCGACATCGTGGGCAAGGTCTGGCCGTGGGTGGTGCTGGGCATTGCGGTGGGGGCGGGCATCCACGGCTACGTGCCGGAGGGCTTCATGGCTTCCATCATGGGCCGGGGGGCATGGTGGGCCGTGCCGCTGGCCGTGGGCATCGGCATTCCCATGTACTCCAACGCGGCGGGCATGATTCCCGTGGTGCAGGCCCTGCTGGGCAAGGGTGCCGCGCTGGGCACGGTGCTGGCCTTCATGATGGCCGTCATCGCCCTGTCCCTGCCGGAGGCGGTGATGCTGCGCCGCGTGCTGAAGCCCCGGCTGGTGGCCGTGTTCTTCGGCGTGGTGGGCCTGGGCATCATGCTGGTGGGGTATCTGTTCAACGCTTTGGTCTGATCCGGTCGCATCCTGACGAGCGTGGTCTGATCGGTACCGCGTCCACTCGGCGAAAAAACGTTGACGGGCGCATGGCACTCCCCCGGGGAAGTGCCATGCGCCCGTACTGCGTTTCCGCTCCCTCTCGCCGTCCGAGCGTTGGCAGAATGACGGCGAAAGGTGATTTTCCGGCCCCTAGCGCCAGCATCGGGGCCGGAAAATCGTATGGGGAGGGGAGTATCTTGCCGGTGCGTGCCGCGTGGGGCGGCCAGCGCTTCGGCTACCCGAGCAGGGCGTACATTTCGCGGGCGTCGGCGTGGTCGGGCGCACGGTCGAGAATGGTCTCGAGTTCGGCCCGCGCCTCGTCCTTGCGGCCAAGGGAGATCAGGCACCCGGCCAGCGAGAAGCGCACGTTGTCCTTTTCGGGGGAAAGTTCCAGGAAGGCCCGCAGGTGGGCCACCACTTCGTCGATGCGGCCAAGGTGGTAGCCAAGGCGCAGCAGGCCGTTCATGGCCACCAGGTTGCCGGGGTTCATGCCCAGCGCGGCCACGAAGTGGTCGAAGGCCTCGGCGTGCGCGCCGGTTTCCATTTCCACCAGGCCCATGCCCGCCAGCGACTTGTCGTTGGCTTCGATGTTGGCGGCCTTGCGGTACAGCACCAGGGCGGCTTCAAGGTTGCCGCGCTGCACGGCGATGGTGGCGAGCCCCAGGTACGGGTCCGGATGCACGCCGTTGCTGCCGGCGGCCTTGCGGTAGTACTCCTCGGCCTTTTCCAGGTCACCCATGAAAAGGTAGCACTCGCCCAGTTCCTTGTTGATTTCGTAATCGAGATGGTTGCTCATGTTCTCCCCTCCATGCCGTAGGGCATTTCGCTTCTGGGTCGCCCCGCGCTGCGCGGGGCGGGCGCCTTTCCGGCGCCGGAGCGGTCCGCCTGTCGGATTCGCGAACGCTCCCGGGAAAGCTGTGCCCATGCCCTTCGCTTAGCACTATGCGTGCCATTGCTGGCTGCGAAGTATTCGTGGGCGCAACGAACTTTGCAAACCGCATGCCATATCATTTTGACGGGGTGAGGGATTGTTGGCAACCCATGAATATATAAGCTGTCTTTGGAATGGTTAAGCGGCGTTGCGGCTCCGCCTGCCGTGTGGCGGTTGTCGCCCGACTGGGCACAAAACGCCGGTTTGCCGTCCCCCCGCCGTCCCCGGTTGCCCCTTTGGCTGGCACGGAAGGGGCAAATCCTGCCGTTTGTCTGCATGCGCCCCCAGGTATCGACGCCGTCCGTCCATCCGCATGATGGTCGGGCGGTGTCGTCATTCCGGCGGGTGCGGGACGTGCGAAACAACGGTTTTCATGCGTAATAATTTGAAATTAAAAGGATTCATGGTGCTGGAACATCTCTTGCTGAACCGGGGGTGCATCCACGGGCCGCACGTCGGCCACCACCCCCCCTGCGCGGCACACGCCCCGGGGGCGAAAAGGGGAGGAATCCCGCATGAAAAGCCTTTACGAACCGCATGTGAACCTTGTCGGCAAGGTCATGGACATGCAGCTCCAGCGTCAGAATGTCGTCATGAGCAACATCGCCAACGTCCGGACGCCCGGTTACAAGCCGCGCGAACTGGAGTTCGAGAAGCAGTTGCAGTCGGCGCTGGGGCTGGACGCCAAGGGGCGGATGACCCGCACCGAGCAGAACCACCTGCCCTCCGAGTTCAGCGTCGACGGCTTCAACGCCGACTGGGAAAAGGCGGCCAAGCCGCGCGTCATCCACGGCGAAGACCGCGTGAACCTGGACAAGGAAATGGCCAAGATGGCCAAGAACTCGCTGCATTATTCCGCCCTTACCACCGTCATTCGCGGCAACCTCGAGGGCGTCAAGAACATCATCCAGGAAGGGCAGAAGTAATGGACTTCATGACCGCCATCGACATCGGCGCCTCCGCACTCAACGCGGAGCGCACGAACATGAACATCATTTCCATGAACCTGGCCAACGTGAAGACCACCCGCACCGAGCAGGGCGGTCCCTATCGTCGCAAAACCACCATCATGGCGGCCCAGGACATCGACGATCCCTTCTCCAAGCACATGAAAGGCGCTCTCGACCGCGAGCTGAAAGGCGTGCGCGTGATGCACGTGGCCACCGACTCGCGCCCCCTCAAGCGCGTGTACGAGCCCGGGCACCCCGACGCGGACAAGGACGGCTTCGTCGCCTACCCGGACATCAACGTGGTGGAGGAAATGGCCAGCCTGATGACCGCCCAGCGCGGCTACGAGGCCAACGTGACCACCATCGACACCGTCAAGGCCATGTACACCAAGGCCTTGGAAATCAGCCGCTAGGTAGCGGGGAGATACGGCCATGAGCATCCAGGCAGTAGGGCTGAAGGCCTATTCCAACGCCCTCGGCAACTTCACCAAGGCCGAACAGGCCACCCGCGCCACCGCCGCGCCCACGGCCTCCGGCGTTCAGGCCAAGTCGTTCACCAACACGCTCTCCGAGTCGCTGACCAAGGTCAACGACATGCAGACCGAAAAGTCGCAGATGATCCAGGCGTTCGCGTCGGGCGAAACCCAGAACGTGCACGAACTGATGATCACCCTGCAAAAGGCCGGACTTGCCGTGAACATGACCTCCGCCGTGCGGAACAAGGTCATGGAGGCGTACAAGGAACTCAGTCGCATCCAATTCTAGGGCATTCGGCCCTTCCCGCCGCTGCCTTCGTCAGCCGGCGCGGTTCATTCGGTCACGCACGGAAGAGTGCGCTCCCTTCATGAACCGCTTGGCTTCCTCGGCAGACGACGGGAATCATCCGAATGCCCGGCGCTCGGTGCCCCGGCGGAGAACGGAAATCCGGCCACGCCAGGCGCCCGCACCGCTCACCGCATCACGCCGCGCATAGCAGTCCAGAGACCACTCGCCAGAGACGACCCCGGAGGAAGAACACATGGCTCCCGCTCTCGCAGACGTCATCCAGAAGGCCAAGGACTTCTGGGAACGCATCTCCATCTCGCAGCGCATCTTCATTGCCGGTCTGGCCGTGGCGGTGGTGGCCGTGTTCTTCGGCCTGGTGTTCTGGATCAACCGTCCCGACTACCGGGTGCTCTATTCCAATCTGACGCCCGAGGACGCCAGCCGCGTGGTCAAGCTGCTGCAGGCCGACAAGGTGGCCTACAAGCTGGAGAACGGCGGCTCGTCCATCACCGTGCCCGCCGACAAGGTGTACGACCTGCGGCTGAAGGTGGCCGGTGAAGGCAACCTTGTGGGCCAGGGCATCGGCTTCGAGATTTTCGACCAGGTCAAGGTGGGCCAGACCGACTTCGTCCAGAAGATCAACTACCAGCGTGCCCTGCAGGGCGAACTTTCGCGCACCATTTCGGAATTTCCCAACGTGGAGAGCGCGCGGGTGCACCTGGTCATTCCGCACCGCAGTCTGTTCATCGAAGAGCAGCAGAAGCCGTCCGTCTCGGTGGTGCTGAAGCTGCGCGACAGCACCAAGAAGCTGGAACCCAAGGACGTGCAGGCCATCGTCAATCTGGTGGTCATGGCCGTGGAAGGGCTGGACAAGTACAAGGTGTCCATCGCCGACACCACCGGCAAGATACTGTACGCTCCCGACGAGGACGGCAGCATCAACGGCATGACCACCACCCAGCTCGACCACAAGCTGCGCATGCAGCAGACCCTGGAACGGCGCATCGAGGAGCTGCTCTACCCGGTCATCGGCGCGGGCAAGATCATCGCCAAGGTCAACGCCGACCTCGACTTCAGCCAGCGCACCATCCGCAAGGAACTGTACGACCCGGAAAAGACCGTGGTGCGCAGCGAACAGCGCAGTGAGGAATCGCAGCGCGGCCGCTCCAACCTCGAGGCCGGTTCGCCCGACGCCAACTTCCGGGGCGATTCGCCCACGGGCGGCGCGTCCACCCAGGAAGGCAACCGCGAAAGCCGCACCACCAACTACGAAATCAACAAGGAAGAACAGAACATCGTGGCGCAGGTGGGTGATATCTCCCGTCTGACCGTTGCGGTGATCGTGGACGGCACGTATGAGAAGGGGGCGGACGGCCAGTGGGCCTTCGTGCCCCGCAAGGCCGAAGATGTCGAACGCATCCGCCAGTTGGTGGCCAATGCCGTGGGGTACGACCGTGCGCGCGGCGACACCATAGAGGTAAGCAGCATTTCGTTCGGCGGGCCCGACGTGCCGCAGGAATCGAGCCTGGCCCAACTGGTCATGGACTATGCCCTGCGCCTCGGCAAGCCGCTGCTCAACGCCCTGCTGGTCTTCCTGTTCCTGGTGCTGGTGGTGCGCCCGGTGGTGCTCGCCATGATCCGTCCCCGCGTGGAGGGAGAGATGATCGAAGGGTTGGAAGGTCTGCCCGAAGGTGAAGAGCGCCTGGCGCTCATCGAGGGCGACGAGGAAGTGGACGCGCTGGACGCGTTGAAGAAGATCGAGGACATCAAGGCTCACGCCCTGCAGATGGCCGAACAGAACATGGATCAGGCCGTGAGCATCATCAGGAGCTGGTTGAAGCATGGCGACGGAACAAAGGTTGGAGCAGCTTAAGGGGCCCCAGAAGACGGCGATCCTGCTTCTCGCCCTGGGCGACAAGTTCACCGCCGAAATCTTCAAGCGCATGGAGCGGCAGGAAATCGCCGCCGTCTCCAAGGCCATCGTGGAACTGGACACCGTGCCCAAGGAACTGGTGGAGGACGTCCTGCGCGAATTCCACCATGCCCTGGTGACAGGCCAGGACATGATCGCCGGTGGCGCGGAAGCGGTGAAGCGCATGCTCATGAAGAACCTGGACAGCGAAACCGCCAAGTACATCATGGATTCGCTGAACCTCGACTCCGGCCCCGCGCCCTTCCGCGAACTGGGCAACGTCAGCCCGCGCCTGCTGGCCCAGATCCTGCGCAACGAACACCCGCAGACCCTGGCGCTGATCCTGGGGCACATGCACCCGGACAAGGCCGCGGAACTGTTGACCAACCTGCCCGCAGGCGTGCGGCCCGAGGTGCTCATGCGCCTTGCCCGGCTGGAAGCCGTGCCCGAAGACATGCTGATGGAAGTGGACAAGGTGCTGCAAAGCCAGCTCATCGCCATGGGCGGCAAGGAAGGCAAGAAGGTGGGCGGCGTGCCCTCCGTGGCCGAAATCCTCAACGCCGTGGACCGCGCCACCGAAGAGGAAGTGCTGGCCGAAATCGAGGAAGAATCCTCGCAGATGGCCGAGGACATCCGCAACCTCATGTTCGTGTTCGAGGACGTGAAGGCGCTGGACGACCGGGGCATCCGCGAACTGCTCAAGGAAATTTCCAACGAGGATCTCACCATGGCCCTGCGCGGGGCCTCCGAGGATCTGCGAGACAAGTTCTTCAAGAACATGTCGGAACGCGCGGCTACCATGATCCGCGAAGATCTCGAAATCATGGGTCCCACGCGCCTGTCCGACGTGGAAGGCGCACAGCAGAACGTCGTGAAGACGGTGCGCAGACTGGAAACCGAGGGCCGCATCATAGTGGGCCGCGGAGGCGGAGATGTCTTCGTCTGATTCCGGCAAGCCGGAACGGTGGGGCACCATCTTCATGGGGCCCAGCCCCTTTGCCGAGACCACCCTGACCGGCATGGAGGGCGCCAACCCGCGCCCGCTGTGGGACGAGTCCACCGAAGAGGAATACATGGCGCGCGTGCGCGCCAAGGCGGAAGCCAGGGCGCGCGAGGTGCTGGACAAGGCCGCCGAGGTGCTGGCCCAGGCCCGCGCCGAGGCCGAGGTGCTGCGC
>NZ_VSMK01000085.1 GCF_011682075.1 Nitratidesulfovibrio liaohensis | reverse complement strand
GTGCCCCTTCGGCCACGGGGGCCAGCCCGTCACGCGCAAGCCGTTCGGCCACGGCCGCGCGCACCGCATCGGCGGCCACGCACGGAGTGGCATCCAGTACCGTCAGCGCATAAGTCCGGGTTGGTGTCGGGGCGGGCTGGCGATGCGCGCACCCGGCCCCGACCAGCAGGGCCCCGACCAACTGGGCTGCGAGCAGCAGAAAGGCGGGAACGCGCAGGCAGTGTTTAGGCAGCACGGCATACCCCCTTGGCGGAAGGAGCTTCGCAGGCCTATTCGGGCCGGTGGATGGTTATGCGATTACGCGGCAGACACACGCCGTAACTGCTGTTGCCATACTGGCGATGGCTTGCGATGAACGCCACGTGCCCCTGCGGCAACGCCTGAAGCTTCGCGTTGATGGCCGTGCGCTTCTGGCGGAACCACCCGCCCACGTCGCGCAGGTTGGAAAGCTGCTCCCGCACCCGCTCGTACTGGGACGAATACTGGCCGTACGCTGCGGCCACATCCGCAAGTATCAGGTCCATGGGCAGGGTGCGCGGTTCCGTGAAGCACCACCGGCAGTTGCCGGGGGTTGCCCCCGCCCTGCACCGGGAAAGGGTCGCATCCAGCATGGCATGGTACACGGCGGCCTCCAGCGCGGTGAGCTGCGTTGCCCTTTTGCCTACCTGCAGGGTGCGCGCGGCAAGGTCCAGCGTGACCATGGGCACCTCGACGGCGCGGCGGGCCGTGGCCACGGCCTCGTCAAAGCCGCCGTCCGGGGCGGTGCGCGGCAGTTCCAGCCGGTCGCCAAGCCGGATCAGCGGCAGGCGGGCAAGTTCTATGCGCGCGGCGGAGGCTGGAAGGGTGTACCATTCGCCCGTTTCGCGGCTCTGAAAGGTGTATTCCTGCACATTCCGCGGCGGATAGAAGAAATCGGGCTTCGACTCGAAAGGCGCGGCCACCAGCACGTGCGACAGATCGTCCTGTTCACGCCCCAGCAGTTGCAGCGCCGTGCCCAGCAGAAAGCCCATGGTCTTGCGCCCCCCGGCAAGGGAAACATGCAGGCTCTGGCTGCGCGACACGAGGTCGCGCACCAGTTCGAAAATGCATTCGCCCGCCCGGGCGTTGTCGCCCGTGGTGCGGATGTCCTCCAGGGGGGTGGTGCCACCCAGAACGTGCACCATGTCCATGCCGCGCCGCACCCTGTCGGCCGCGCCGAACTCGCGGCACAGGTCGGTCATGGGCGACGCCGCGCCGTACAGCTTGTTCTGCACTATCCGGCGGCCCGTATCGGTGGTGAGAATGTGCACCTCGTCCGGTACGGATTCGCCACCTTCACGGAGCAGGACGTACAGGGTTTCCGTGACCACCTGCGGGGTCAGGCCGCAGGCGCAGAGCAGGATGCGTGGCTTGGTGCTGTTCATGTTTTGGGTCTCCGGTCTGGTCGTGCCGTGGCGCGCGGCGGCATCCGGTTTTTCTTCCGCCTGGCCGCGCGGTGGGGCTGCGGGCATGGAACGGCAATCACCACGGCACGATACACGCACGGATATCGGCTGTACAGGTCCGCAGGCGGGTACTCCCCCCCGGCAACAGCACCATGCCCCCGTTCTGGTTGCAGCGCCTGAGACAATCGTTTGCCAAACATTCCGCCAACGTTCTTCCGCAACGGGCGGTACGCTGTCGGCGATAGGAACCATGTCACCACACACCGTAGCAGGGGGAGGTGACATGATGTTGCGTATTGCGAATGGTGCGGAATTGCTGCCCGCCACTGTCGGAGATGTTTGCGCCACCTGGGCCGTTCCCATCTGGATAGGCGCGCTGGCCCTTGTCATCATGGCCGCGCAGGGGTGCGCCTGCCTGTGGCTGTATTGCAGGGGCATGAAGCTGAAGCGCAGTTGCACCCAACTGGCGGACAAGGCCGACCGGGACTACCTGACCGGGTTGCACAACCGCGCCGCGCTCACCCGCCTGATGGAAGAGGCGCTGTGGCGTGGCGAGCAGTTTGGTCATAGATTCGGGCTGGTGTTCGTTGACCTGAACAGGTTCAAGCTCATCAACGACACGTGCGGCCACGCCGTGGGCGATGCCCTGCTGAAGGCGGTGGCGCGCAGACTGTCGGAGGAGATGCGCGTGAGCGATACCGTGGCGCGTTGGGGCGGGGACGAGTTCGTGGTGCTGGTACAGGGGCTGCGCAACCCCGACGACCTCAAGCGACTGTGCCGCAAGCTGTGCGGGGCCGTGGCACGATCGTTCGAACTGGATGGTCGCATCCTGCAGGTAGGCGCCAGTTGCGGCATTGCCCGTTACCCCCACGACGGAACGGATATTCCCACGCTGCTGCGCAAGGCCGACACCCGCATGTACACCGAAAAAAACGGCTCGGAGCATCACGGCTGATGCCGCAAACCCGGCGCTGAAGGCGCCATGAGCAGAAAGGCCCACGCGGAATGTCGCGTGGGCCTTTCTGCTTGCGAGGTAAGGAATGCGTGAACCTTGGGGGCGCACCGTCATTGATGTGACGCGCAACCTACTGCGCAGTAGAGGCCCCTTTTGGGGCATACCTGACCGAAATCGGTTTGGTAGACAACGGTCACAACCTACTGCGCAGTAGAGGTCCCTTTTGGGTCCCGTCAGGGACAGGTTGCGAAGATCAACAGTGGGTCACAACCTACTACGCAGTAGAGGTCCCTTTTGGGTCGACAGGGTTTCGGAACGACTCATCGCAACAGCGTCACAACCTACTGCGCAGTAGAGGTCCCTTTTGGGGAGTCACACTTTTCGTCAAGAAACGCAACATTGAGTCACAACCTACTGCGCAGTAGAGGTCCCTTTTGGGGTATACGGAATGAAGTTCCATAACATGCACCGTGTCACAACCTACTGCGCAGTAGAGGTCCCTTTTGGGTCAGCGTGTGTTTGAAGTATTTGGTGTCAGAAGTCACAACCTACTGCGCAGTAGAGGTCCCTTTTGGGTGGCCGTGTGACCGCTGTTGATTATGACCAAAAAGTCACAACCTACTGCGCAGTAGAGGTCCCTTTTGGGATTATTGTCGTGGCCCTCGTCGTGTTTTTCACCCGTCACAACCTACTGCGCAGTAGAGGTCCCTTTTGGGTTGCAAAGGACAAGGAGATTTCTATTGTGCGTGTTGTCACAACCTACTGCGCAGTAGAGGTCCCTTTTGGGCCGAATTGCGCGGGCAGGAGTTGACACTGGAACAGTCACAACCTACTGCGCAGTAGAGGTCCCTTTTGGGGCCATCAGCAAGGCCATAGAGAACGAGGCACGGGGTCACAACCTACTGCGCAGTAGAGGTCCCTTTTGGGGACAATTATGCCAACAACGGCGGTGTGATTGGGTCACAACCTACTGCGCAGTAGAGGTCCCTTTTGGGAGCAGAGTCGGGGCGTGACATGCAGGTAGACGGTGTCACAACCTACTGCGCAGTAGAGGTCCCTTTTGGGGGTTTGACCGGAAAAAATTATATGGATGCATCGGTCACAACCTACTGCGCAGTAGAGGTCCCTTTTGGGCGAATTGCGCGGACAGGAGCTTACTTTGGATGTCACAACCTACTGCGCAGTAGAGGTCCCTTTTGGGATATGAAAACCCAAGATTTGCGGAGGTTATGAAGTCACAACCTACTGCGCAGTAGAGGTCCCTTTTGGGCATTCTGGCCCCATTCCTCCCCCGCTTCTATGCGTCACAACCTACTGCGCAGTAGAGGTCCCTTTTGGGTGTTCAGGGGGTAAACACATCGCACTGTGAAGAGTCACAACCTACTGCGCAGTAGAGGTCCCTTTTGGGGCCTGTGGGCTTCATGGGAGTAGCCCTTGCCAAGTCACAACCTACTGCGCAGTAGAGGTCCCTTTTGGGTGGTGCTGCGCCACGGACGCCCGTCTTGAAAGAGTCACAACCTACTGCGCAGTAGAGGTCCCTTTTGGGTCTTCGAAGAAATTTCCAAGGACTTCAACTTGTCACAACCTACTGCGCAGTAGAGGTCCCTTTTGGGGTCTTCAATGGTGAAATCACCATTCCTGAAAAGTCACAACCTACTGCGCAGTAGAGGTCCCTTTTGGGAGTCATGAAAGGCTTCCGCAAGTAAAAAAAGAGTCACAACCTACTGCGCAGTAGAGGTCCCTTTTGGGAGTTCACCGAGACGAACGCCGCGCCCTGAAGCGGTCACAACCTACTGCGCAG
The DNA here is from genome assembly GCF_011682075.1 of Nitratidesulfovibrio liaohensis. Taxonomy (GTDB): domain Bacteria; phylum Desulfobacterota; class Desulfovibrionia; order Desulfovibrionales; family Desulfovibrionaceae; genus Cupidesulfovibrio; species Cupidesulfovibrio liaohensis. Next base: position 2,946 of record NZ_VSMK01000085.1, on the reverse strand, counting down.
TAGAGGTCCCTTTTGGGTTGTGACCATGTTCGCAATCTGGCTGGTGAAACTGTCACAACCTACTGCGCAGTAGAGGTCCCTTTTGGGGTCTTTTCCTCCAAGAAATCAAAGTTTAAATAAGTCACAACCTACTGCGCAGTAGAGGTCCCTTTTGGGATCGCCATCGCCACCATCATCTTGGTGAAGATCGTCACAACCTACTGCGCAGTAGAGGTCCCTTTTGGGACTGACTCCCTCTTACCCTACTCTCGCAAGGATTTTCAAGCCTGTTTTCGGCACCCCCCACCCTTTCGGGCAAGTTTTCACACGTTTTCCACAGGGGGGTCCTTTGCGTTTGGGTCTGTCAGAAAAACAAGCTTCTTTATCAGATGGTTACAGATTGCGGGAAACGGGGTTTACACAGCCTCACTCGTCTATGCACGCGATCTTGACCCAAAAAAATTTCACCAACGTGCACAACAGGTTATTGCCAGCAGCGCACCTGCGCACCTGCCTGGGCGCACTCCTGCATATCCACCTGCCTTTACAGCGGGACGTGCGTGGCCTACATCCCGAGCATTCACGGTATATTACCCGTCACACTGCATTCTGTTGGCAGGAGCGGCATGCACATCATCGCGTACGACATCACGGATGACCGGGAGCGGTTGCGCGTCAGCCGTGTTCTGGACGGCTACGGACAACGGGTGCAGGCCAGCGTGTACCAGTGCGTGCTTGATGCGGGGCTGAAGGCCCGGTTGCGCCGCGAACTGGACAGGCTGAACGTGGAAACGGGCTTCATCATGGCCTGGTGCGTACAGGGCGAGGAGCCGTCCTTTTGTGCCGGCAGGCTGCCCGACGGCGTTCCCGCAAAAGAGCCGCGCATCTTCATCATCTGACACGGAAGGCGCCTTACGGAGGCCACACCATGTTTCTGCCCGCCCTTGGCGCACTGCGCTGGCATACCTTGCAACTGACACTGCGCAACCGGCGCAACACCTTTGCGCGGGAGCACCCCCTGTCCATCTTCGATGCCATACTCAAATTCGCGGCGCGGATTCCGGGCCGGGAATGGGATGGTGAGGCGTTCTTCGTGCCTGCGGAACCCACCGGCGCCATCGTGCGCAAGGGCAGGGAGTACCGGCTGCAACTGGTCTTTCCCCATGCCGGGCCGGAACAGGCAAGGCACCTTGCCGATAACGTGGCCCATTGGCTGGGCGATCCCGCCAACAATTTCGAGATGATGGCGTGCGGCCCGGCGGTGGAACGTTCCGTCGCCATGGTGGAGCGCGAATGGCGTGCGGCGCAGGGCGTTGCCGACGCAGTGCCAGACGAGGTGTGCCTGGACTTCCTGACGCCCCTCACCTTTACCCCCGCGGACCCGCAGCGGCGGTGGCTACTTGATGCCCATGCACTGCTGCAATTGCTGGCCAACAGGCTGGCGCGCTTCTACGGCGCGGCCCTGATGCCGGAATCCGAGGCTTTCGCCGACATGGCCGGAGGGCTGACGTTGCTGCCGTGGTTCTGGGAATACGCGGAATTCCGCCATCGCTCGCGTTCCGGCAAGGGAGAACGCTTCATCAACGGCATGACGGGGCCGGTGTACCTGCGCGGCAACCTTGCGCCAGTGCTGCCCCTGCTGCTGGCATGCACCGAACTGGGCGCAGGCAGGCGGTTGAGCGCGGGCCAGGGGGCATTCCGCCTTGAGGCCGAGCGGGCCTGGTTCGATGAGCAACTGGCGGAACCCGCACTGTATCGCAAGGCATGGGAAGACACGGACGCTGGCAGTGACGACGCCCCCCGTGCGGAAGGTGGTCCCGGTCGTCCGGAAGACCTGCTGATGAGCATTCGCGACCGGGTTCTGGATGGGGCGTACGCGTTCGCCCCGGCAAAGGCCTTTACCATTCCCAAACGGAGCGGGGGGCAGCGGGTTGCCGCCAATCTGGAGCCGGAGGACAAGGTAGTTCACCGCCTGTTGGCCAACCTGCTTGCGCCGGGGCTGGACAGGTCGTTCGAGCCGCAGTCCGTGGCGTTCCGCAAGGGACGTTCACGCGATGCGGCGCGTGCCATGATTGCCGAAGCCGTGCGCGAAGGGTGTACCCACGTGCTGGAGGCGGACGTGGCCGCGTTCTTCGACATGATCGACTGGGACGTGCTTTCGCAGCGTCTCGACGCGGTACTGCCACGGGCGGACGTGCTTGCCCGGCGACTGGTGGATGCCGCCGTGCGCATGCCCCTTGCCGGGGCGGCAGGCCCCATTGCGCGCGAGCGGGGGGTGCTGCAGGGCAGCCCGTTGTCACCGCTGCTGTCGAACCTGTACCTTGACGGATTCGACGAGGAGATGGCGCGACGCGGCTTTCGGCTTGTGCGGTACGCCGACGACTTCGTCATCCTTACCCGGTCCGAGGAAGAGGCTGCGGCAGCGCTGGATGCGGCGCGCGAGGCGCTTTCCGCCGTACGGCTGGGCATGAACGATGACAAGACCGGCATTCATGATGTCTGGGACGGGTTCCGCTTTCTGGGGTTCTCGTTCGACGGCACGGCGGACGGCACCACCCTTGTGGATGCGGCCCTGCGCAGGCCGTTGTTCATCCGCCAGCAGTACGCCTTCATCGGGCTTGATGGCGACAGCGTGGAGGTGCGGCGGAAGGGCGAGGTTCTGGGTCGCGCCCCGCTGCGGCGCGTGGGCGAACTGATGATCTACGGCAACGGGGGTATTTCCACGCGGCTGGTGCAGAAGTGCGCTACGGAGGGCATTCCGGTTTCGTTCTGCACTCCGCTGGGCTGGCATGTGGGCACGCTGCGACCGGATTCGCGCGCGTGGTTCGACCGCATCACCGCGCACGGCATGCGTCACGCACGCATGGGCCCGCGACAGCGCGGCGAGGTGGCGGCGGCACTGGTGGCGGCCAAGGTGGATAACGCCCTGCTGTGGCTGCGCCCCCGGCTGGGCGGCGCCGGGGCGGG
>NZ_VSMK01000084.1 GCF_011682075.1 Nitratidesulfovibrio liaohensis | reverse complement strand
GCAAGGACAGTGACGCACAGGCCGAACGCGAGGACCGCCCCACCCGCCCCCGTCGCCCGCAGCAGCAAGACGGGCAGGACTCGCAAAAGCCCTCCGGCCCGCGCGGCGGCAAGCGGTCCGGCGGATCGCAGGGCGGACAGCAGGGCGGACAGCCCGGCAAGTCCTCCGGCAAACCGACTGACAGACAGTCCGGCAAACAATCTGGCAAACACTCCGGCAAGCGGGGCAACGATGACTGGACCACGGACCCCCGTGGTGGCGACCGGCGCGATGATCGCCGGGACGACCGGCGTGGCGACCGCTCCGGCCCCCGCGCGGATCGTCCGTCGCGCCCCTCGCGACCGACGCAATCCGCAGGCAAGGCCGACGAATTCGTGGACAACCGCGCCCCGGAACGCGAACACCACCGCACCCGCCTGAGCGATGCGGAGCTGGCGGAACTGCTGCCCCCCAGCGTGACCGCCGGGGCCACCGCATCCGGCAGCGCCGCGCCCGCTCCGGCGGACAGCCTGCGCACGCCCGAAATCCTTGCCCCGGCGGGCGACATGCAGGCCGCGCTGGCCGCATTCGCCGCCGGTGCCGACGCGGTGTACCTGGGCCTGAAGCACTTTTCGGCCCGCATGCAGGCGGAAAACTTCTCCACCGGCGAACTGGCCGCGCTGACGGACCTGGCCCATTCCGAGGGCCGCCGCATCTACGTGGCCATGAACTCCATGCTGAAGCCGGGCGATCCGGGCGCCGCCGGGCGTCTGGTGGCCCGCTTGGCCCGCGACGTGCGGCCCGACGCGCTCATCGTGCAGGACCTCGGCATGCTGGACATTGCCCGGCAGGCCGGGTTCGCGGGTGAACTGCATCTTTCCACGCTGGCCAACGTCACCCACCCCGCCGCGCTCACCGTGGCGCGCGACCTGGGCGCCAGCCGGGTGATCCTGCCGCGCGAGCTGAACATCGACGAAATCCGCGCCTGCGGAAACGCCTGCCCGGACGATCTGGACCTGGAATTCTTCGTGCACGGGGCGCTGTGCTACTGCGTGTCGGGCCGCTGCTACTGGTCCAGCTACATGGGCGGCAAAAGCGGCCTGCGGGGCCGCTGCGTGCAGCCGTGCCGCCGGGTGTACCGCCAGAAGGGCCGCGAGGGGCGCTTCTTCTCGTGCCTGGATCTTTCGCTGGACGTGCTGGCCAAAACGCTGCTGTCGGTGCCGCACATGGCCTCGTGGAAGATCGAGGGCCGCAAGAAGGGACCGCACTACGTGTACTACGCGGTGTCGGCTTACCGCCTGCTGCGCGACAACCCGGACGACCCCAAGGCCCGCAAGCAGGCCGAGGACATCCTTGAAATGGCGCTGGGCCGCCCCGGCACCCATTCGCGCTTTCTGCCCCAACGCGGCGACGACCCCACCGCCCCCGGCGAGCAGACCAGTTCCGGCCTGCTGGCGGGCAAGGTGGGCCAGACCCCGGAAGGGGGCATCTTCTTCAAGCCGCGCTTCCAACTGCTGCCGCAGGACCTGCTGCGCATCGGGTACGAGGACGAATCGTGGCACACCACCCTGCCGGTGGCCCGCCACATCCCCAAGGCAGGCACCTTCAACCTGCGCCTGCCGCGCCACAAGACGCCCAAGCTGGGCACGCCGGTGTTCCTCATCGACCGCCGCGAGCCGGAACTGACGCGCGAGGTACGCAGCTGGCAGGCCAAGCTGGAACGCCACCGCAGGGGCGGCGGGGAAGGCGGCGCGGTGGACTTCACCCCCAGCTATCCCGCCCCCGGCAAGCCCGCCCGCCCGCTGGACGTGATCCTGCGCGGATCGCTGCCGCATGGCCGCGAGGGCAAGGCCGGGGTGCGCCCCGGCACGGTGATGGGTCTGTGGCTGTCGCCGAAAGCCCTGCGCGAGGTGTCGCGCACGCTGTACCCGCGCATCTCGTGGTGGCTGCCACCGGTGATCTGGCCGGACGAGGAAGCCCAGTGGCTGCGCATGACCCGCGAAGCCGTCCGCGACGGCGCGCGCCACTTCGTGCTCAACGCGCCGTGGCAGGTCGGCCTGTTCGGTGATGCGCACGCCCGGCGCGACCTGGTGCTGACCGCCGGTCCCTTCTGCAACACGTCCAACCCGGCGGCGCTGGCCGTACTGCGCAAGCTGGGCTTTGCCGCCGCCATCGTCAGCCCCGAACTGCCCGGTGAAGACATCCTGGCCCTGCCGCGCCAGAGCTGCCTGCCGCTGGGCGTGGTGCTGTCCGGCTACTGGCCCATGGGCGTCACCCGCCACCATCTGGAAGGGCTGAAGCCGGGCGAGCCGTTCAACAGCCCCAAGAACGAGGTGTTCTGGGCCCGCCGCTACGGCCAGAATACCTGGATCTACCCCGGCTGGCCGCTGGACATCGAGGACCGGCGCGGACAACTGGAAGCCGCCGGGTACACCCTGTTCGTGCGCATCGACGAGCATCCGCCCCTGACCGTGCCCGAACCGCGGCGGACCAGTCCGTTCAACTGGGACATCCCGCTGCTGTAGCCACATCGATCTTTCGCCCGACCGAAATGCAAAGACGCCCCCTGTGCGCAGGGGGCGTCTTTTTTCATGTGCGCAAGCAATCCGGCGGGGCTTGCCGACGCCATGAGAATTTTCGCTCTCTGCCGGGCAAGCGTGGTGTTCTACGGCGGGCGCACGCCCCAACCGGTGCACCAATGCGAAGCCCGGGCGTTACGGTTGCGGTCCTCGGCGCACTCGTTGCTTATTTGACCGGTATGAAAAGCCATCCTCGCGACGCCAAAGGACAGAAAGGGCACCGCGCGGCAGGTCCTATCCGAACAGCCGGGTGATGTGCGCGCGAAAACGCTCCAGGTCTTCCCCGATGCGCGGGTTTTTGATCACGTCATGACAGCTGAAGGTTTCCAGCGCAGTCATGCCGAGATACCCGAAGGTCATGTGCGCGGGCAGGAACAGGTCGTCCACGGTCCGCCCCCGCATCAGCACCTGGCCGGGGTCGTCGAACGCGGCAGCGGGTGCGTTGAAGGTCAGCGACAGCATGTACTGCTTGCCCCCCATGTGGCCACCCGTGCCGTACTGTCTTTCGGGCGCGGAGCGACTGCGTCCGTCACCCTTGCTCAGCCTTCCGTCCATGCCCGCAAGGTAGACGACATCGATGTACTTCTTGAAACTCCAGGAAAAGCCCATCCAGTTCACCGGCGACTGCACGATGAGCCTGTCCGCCCACACGTGCCGGTCCACCTCTGCATCGATATCGTAGGGCTTTACGGTTTCCACGACCTGGACTGCATGGCCCAGCCCCGTCAGTATGTCGCGGGCCACTCCTGCCATGTGACGATTGATATCTCCGGGGGACCGGGGATAGGGCTCATGCCCGTTGAGGATGAGAACGTTCATGGCAACCTCGCTGCGGCTGTGCGCCAGACTACTGCGTGCTCGTCCGTGGCTCGTCCGTGGCTCGTCCGTGGCTCGCCTGTGGCTCGTCGGTACGAAACCTGCCCTGTAGTGCATGCAGGGGCATGATGGACGGCGTCGGACAAAGTCGGCGCGGTTTTTTCACCGTCTCAGGCATACCTTGCGTGGCGTTACAGTCAAGCAGGCACTTTTTGGTGCGTACTGCAGCCCCCCTCCCGGCGCTTAGCAGCCGAAGCCGTTGGGGTTCCAGTCCCGGGCGTGCCTGGTCGGCCCCCCGTTCCCCATCAGGTCCGCCGCCCATGCCTCGCCGCGCAGGCTCCGCAGGCCGTCCACCAGAAAGTCCACCAACCCGCCGGTAAGTTCGGTCGGGGCGTTAGGCTCGCCGAACAAGGCTATTTCCACGGACGGCAGCGCGGGCAGCGGCGCGCCCCCCGCGCCCCTGCTGACATCCAGTTCGCGCACGCCCGGCTGCAGGAACGACCGCGCGCCCACCGAAACGCCCAGCCCGCCGGCCACCGCCGCCTGCAAGCCCATCAGGCTGTGCGTGGTGCAGATGATGGTCCAGGCCCGCTTGGCCCCGCCCAGCACGTCCAGCATCACCTTTCGGTAGGAGCACGGCGGCGGCAGCACCACCAGCGGCACGGTGCCTCCATCATCCGGGCATTCCAGCGGCTCGTCGCGGCTGGCGATCCATACCAGTTGTTCGCGCCAGATCACCCGCCCGCTCTGGGGGTGGGCGTCGCGCTTGGCGATGACCACGTCCAGCAGATCGTCGTTCATCGCGTTGACCAGGGCGGTGCTGAGACCGGTCATGAGCTCCAGCTTCACGCCGGGATGCGCCCGCGCGAAGTGAGCCAGCAGCCTGGGCAATTGCAGGGGGACGAAATCCTCGGACACCCCCAGCCGCAAGTGTCCGGTTATGGGCGGCGCGGCCAGCCGCCGCATGGTCTCGTCGTTGAGCAGGATAATGCGGTGGGCATGCGAGAGCAGTATCTCACCCGCCGGAGTCAGGGCCACCGAACGGCTGGTGCGCGTCAGCAGTTCCTTGCCCACGGCGTCTTCCAGCCGCCGGATCTGCTGGCTGATGGCGGACTGCGTGCGGCCCAGCATGTCTCCCGCAGCGGTGAAGCTATGTGTTTCCGCAACGACGGCGAACGTCCGCAGCAGGTCAATGTCCAAGTTTGGCTGTCTCATGGCAGAATAATAAGCTTTCATTATCGTTATCACAAGAACAATTAATTTTTCTTTTCGATGGCCCGGCCCTATACGGTAGTCATGGAACTCAACCCCACAGGAGACCCCCATGAACACCAACTGCACCAACCATCGTCCCACGGAACTTCATGCTCCGCGTGAGACCCCGGGCCACGGCCAGGGCATCCCTGGCAGCGGCCTTTTGACGGCCTTCTTCCGCCACTGGCAAACGGGCGTCAATCGTCCCGGACGACAGCAAGCGGTCCCGGCGCTGCCGGATGCACCCGCCGGAACCGCTCCGCAGCTGAACCGGATGGACGAGGCCGCGGTCCGGGAAGACCTGAACGGCCACCGCATCTGGTGGGGCGGCCCCTAGCCGTCCGACCTCCGCAACGATGCCACGTTCCCGCCTTTTACCCCGACAAAGGAGTACGCCATGAACACCACCGGCATGAACGACGACCATAGCAACCCCGGCATGATCTCCAACATCTTTCAATGGCTGGCCGATCTCACCCGCAAGGATTCGTCCCCCCCTGTCGGCTCCACTGGCCGTGCCGACGCGCAGCCGGGGAGCACACCGCCGCAACAGGCCGCCAGTTCACGCGGCGATCCGCTGGAACACCATGTCTGGTGGGGCGGCACGTAACCCCGGCATCCGCAGTACCCGTCAATCACTCATGACCGATCCCCCCGAAGCACACAGGAGCACCCCCATGAAGACAGTCATCGCCACCGGCGGCCTTGCCGCCACAGACCCCGACGCGTTCCGCGACGTGGACATGCCCGTTCCCGCCCCCGGCGACCGCGATCTGCTGGTCAGGATCGACGCCGTTGCCGTGAACCCCGTCGACACCAAGGTCTTCGAACGCCTCACCCCCGGCACCCAACGTGTGCTGGGCTGGGACGCCTGTGGCGTGGTGCAGGCCGTGGGTACAGGGATCAGCGGCTTCGCCCCCGGCCAGCGCGTGTACTACGCGGGCGATCTGGGTCGTTCCGGCACCAATGCCGAATACCAGTTGGTGGACGCGCGGCTGGCCGCCCCCGCCCCGGCATCGCTGACTCCGGCACAGGCGGCGGCCCTGCCGCTGACGTCGCTCACCGCGTGGGAGGGGTTGTTCGACCGGCTGGGCTTCACTCCGGAGGCGGGCGCCAACACCGGCAGAACCCTGCTGGTTATCGGCGGGGCAGGGGGCGTGGGGTCCATGCTCGTGCAACTGGGCGCGTGGGCCGGGCTGACGGTCATCGCCACAGCGGGCCGTCCGGAATCCGCCGGTTGGTGCATCTCGCTGGGGGCGGCCCATGTCATCGGCCGCGGCGATCTGCCCGCCGAACTTGCCCGAATCGGCATACCCGAGGTGGACGCCATCTTCTGCACCACCCACATGGAGCAACACTGGGCGGCCATGGCCTCCGTCATCGCCCCGCAGGGCAGCATCTGCCTCATCGACGATCCTTCCGGACCGCTGGACATCACCCTGTTCAAGAGCAAGGCCGTGCGCTTCTGCTGGGAATTCATGTTCACCCGGTCCATGTACGCCACCTGGGACATTGGCAGGCAGGGACTGATCCTCGCGAGGGTGGCCCGACTCGTCGACGAGGGAACCCTTCGCACCACCCTGGGCGCGGAACCGTTGCGGGGCCTCTCCGCCGCCACGGTGCGGCTGGCCCACCAGCGACAGCGCAACGGGGATGTGGTGGGCAAGCAGGTCATCGCATTCTAGGCCGACTACAACCGTTGTCGGCCACGGTACCGGGGAAGGGGTCCGGCGGCGGCGCTGCACCCACCGCCGTCCGGCCTGCCGCCCCGCGGCCCGGCCATGTCCTTCCGTTGCAGTGTGCCCTCCTCCGCGCACCGGGGGGGAGCATGCGCCGGGCCGTCCGTACCACCCGCATTCCGCACTGTCGCGCACGACCTTGTCGTTACACGACAAAAGACGCCCCCTCCGGCAGGTAGGGGGCGTCCTGTTTCGCGCGTCAGGGCTTCAGGCGGACCCCTCGGCGCGTGGCGGTCGAACGGGGTGAACGTTACGGAGCCAGCGTGGGGCCAAGCCCCATGGCCACCCCCAGCACCACACCCATCAGCACGGCCAGGGCCAGGCGCACCAGCACGGGCGGGCGGCGGTCGGGGCGGGGTTGAATGAGGGCAAGGGCGAACATGGAATGCTCCGTGAGGTTGCGGGGTGGTGGAGCGGGCGGCCAGGGCCATCCTGAACCGCCTGTCGTGCTCCACCTGTCCGTACGCACCAACCGGCCACGGGGCCGAGTGCATGGTCTGGACGCTACGGCCCACCGAATGATATGTCCAATTCGAATTTTCTCGCCAATCAATACGCAGGAGATATTGATAATGGAGCTGCGCCAGCTGCGCTACTTTCTGGCCGTGGCGGAAGAACTGCACTTCGGGCGGGCCGCCCGGCGCATGCACGTTTCGCAGCCGCCGCTCAGCCAGCAGATTCAGGCGCTGGAAGAGGAACTGGGGGTGCGCCTGTTCGACCGCACCAGCCGTACGGTGCGGGCCACCCCGGCGGGCGAGGCCCTGCGCGACGACGTGCGCCACCTGCTGGCCGGGCTGGACGCGG
>NZ_VSMK01000083.1 GCF_011682075.1 Nitratidesulfovibrio liaohensis | reverse complement strand
ATGGCGCCGCCCGCGCCGCCGGGCGCGACCCCGCCGGGGTGACCCTGGTGGCCGTGTCCAAATACCACCCCGCCGCCAGCGTGGCTGCGCTGGCCGCTGCAGGGCAGCGTGATTTTGGCGAGAATTATGTGCAGGAAGCACTACGGAAACAGACCGAAGTTGCCGATATGACGGGCATGGGTCCGGATGCGGCCCCGCGCTGGCATTTCATCGGCCACCTGCAAAGCAACAAGGCCAAGGACGTGGTGGGGCGCTTTGCGCTGCTGCACACCGTGGATTCGGAAACCCTGGCCCGCAAGCTGGACCAGCGCCTGGCCAGCCTGCCCGCGCAGGGGGCCGGGGGCGCCGCGCCCAGCCAGGACATCTTGTTGCAGGTGAACATCGGCGACGAAGAGCAGAAATCCGGGGTGGACCCGGATGACCTGCCCGCCCTGGCGGACGCCGTGCTGGCCCTGCCGCGCCTGCGCCTGCTGGGGCTGATGTGCATGCCGCCCATTTTCGACGACGGCGAGGCCTCGCGCCCGTACTTTGCCCGGCTGCGCGAACTGCGCGATGGGCTGTCCGCCCGCGTGGGCCTGCCCCTGCCGCACCTGTCCATGGGCATGTCGCACGACGTGGAAGTGGCCGTGGCCGAAGGGGCCACCATCGTGCGGGTGGGGACGGACATCTTCGGCCCGCGACCAGTCAGGGGATAGTGGAGAGCAAGGGCCGTAGGGGTGGTGGGCAGATGAGGTGGCGGTCAAGGAGCGGGCAGGGCGCTTTTTTGCACGCCTCCGGCGGGCAGGGGCCATGCCCCCTGCACCCCCGACTCTCTGGCAAACGCCCGGCGACCGTTCCCCTTTGATCGCTGGGGGGTGAGTCAGTCACATCCGCCCGGACTGTCTCGCCGGACTGTCCCGATCGCCCGAAACGCCCGCCACACACGGGGCACGCACCAACCGCCCGCGCACGCAGCAGGGGTACCGCATGGATCTGGCAACCGTACTCGGCATCCTCATCTCGTTCGGGCTCATCGGCACGGCGCTGTCCATGGGTGGCAATCCGCTGTTCTTCGTGGATTCGGCGGCCCTGCTCATCGTGCTGGGCGGCACCCTGGGGGCCGTGCTGGTGCATTATCCCCTGCCTGTTGCCCTGCGCGTGCTGTCCATCACCCGCAAGGCCTTCGCCACCCGGCTGCACCGCATCGATCTGGTCATCGACCAGTTCATGGAATTCGCCCACCGCGCCCGGCGAGAGGGCCTGCTGTCGCTGGAACCCGCCGTGCGCAACCTGGACGACCCCTTTCTGCGCAAGGGGCTGCAACTGACCATCGACGGGCTGGAGCCCGACGCCATCCGCGAGATCATGGAAAGCGAGATCGCCGCGCTGGAGACGCGCCACTCCATGGGGGTGGACATCTTCAACGCGCTGGCCTCGTACGCCCCGGCGCTGGGCCTGGTGGGCACGCTCATCGGCCTGGTGCAGATGCTGCGTTCCATGAACGACCCCTCGTCCATCGGCCCGGCCATGGCCGTGGCGCTCATCACCACCTTCTACGGGGTGGTGCTGGCCAACCTGGTCTTCCTGCCGCTGGCGGGCAAACTGCGCCACCGCAGCAAGGAAGAGGTGCAGCTGATGGAAATGCAGCTGGAAGGCATCCTGGCCATTGCCCGGGGCGAAAACCCGCGCATCATCCTGGAAAAGCTGAGCTGCTATCAGCCGCCGCGCGAGCGACGCACGAATTAGGGCGACATCCGGCGGCACAGGCAGGCCCCAAGCTACCCCCATCCCTCCCCGCACGTGTACGGAGCACGGACCATGGCGCGCAACAGGCGGAAACCGCAGCCCGCAGGCAGCACCCAGCCGCCGTGGCTCATCACGTATTCCGACCTGATGACCCTGCTGCTGACCTTTTTCGTGCTGCTGGTGGCCATTTCGGTCATCGACGAGCGCCGCAGGGTCATGGCCGTGGGGTCGGTGGCGGGCAGCTTCGGGCAGGAGCAGGGCACCGCCAACCTGCGCGAACCGGCGGACGGCCGCCCCGTGCCGGGCATTGTCCCACAGGGTGATGCGCCCCCGCGTGGCCGCGACCTGACCCCCTTGCGCGACATGCTGTGGGAAGATGCCGAGCGCGACATCAACTATCAGGAAAATGGCTACATCCAGATTTTTTCCATCAACGACGAGGTGCTGTTCCGCTCCGGCTCGACGGAGCTGACCGAACGCGGCGCGGCCCTGCTGGCGCGCGTCGCCCCGGTGCTGCGCGGGGTGGAACACCCGGTGCTGATTGCCGGGCACGCTGCGCCCGCCCGCGACGAAGAGGGCATCCTGTTCCGGCTGCGCGGCGATGATCGTTCGCTGCCCACACCGTGGCGGCTTTCGCTGGGCCGGGCCACGGCGGTGTACCGCAGGCTGGCCGACCTTGGCGTGCCGCGTGGCCGCATGCTCATGGAAGCCCACGGCGACACGCGTCCCCGCTTCGACAACCTGACCCCCGAAGGGCGCCGCGCCAACCGGCGCGTGGACATCGTGCTCGACCGGCGCAACGCCGAATGGGCGCGTCGCATGGAATCGCTGAAGGAGGGCGCCCCCGTGCGCGAAACCTTCCAGTACAAGGGGTTCCGGTTCGACTTCGCCATGCCCGGCGGCGCGGGAAGCGGGGCGGGTTCAGGCGCTGGCTCCGGTCCGGGTTCCGATCAGGGGGCTGGTCAGGAGGCTGGCCAGGGGGCCAATTCGAGTGGGGGAGGGAACTGAGATGGCCGACACCCCTCCTTCCCATGTGCCCCCGCACACGCACGGCCCCGCGCGCCGTCCGCTTCGCGCCCCGACAGAGGACAAGCCCCGCCAGCCGTGGCTGCTGACCTATTCCGACCTGGTAACCCTGCTGCTGACCTTTTTCGTGTTGCTGCTGTCCATGTCGTCCATGAACCGGGTGACCCTGTCGCGCATCGGCAGCCATTTCGGTGAGGCGGGCGAGCAGGCTGCGGGCGTCACCGGCACGGTGCCGGAGCGCATCCGGCTGTTGGAGCCGCTGCTGGCGCGGCCCGCGCAGGTGTTTGCCCACCAGCGCGAGATCAAGGAACTGCTGTTCCCCGGCGCCGAGTTGCCCCCCGGCATCGACCGAAGTACACTGGACAAGAACCTGCGGATACTGGAACATCCGGAGGGCGTGGTGCTGGCCCTGACCGACGACCTGCTGTTCGCCCCCGGCCAGTGGCAGCTGCGCGAAGTGGCGCGCCCCCTGCTGGGCATGCTGGCCGAAGTGCTGGAATACGTCACCGCCGACGTGGCCATTGCCGGGCACAGCGACCCGCGCACCGAGGGAACGCCCGCATCGGGCGATGCCCCTGCAACGGGCGGGGCGGGTGATGCTGCCGGATACGAGTTGGCCGGGCGGCGTGCGTTGACGGTTTTGGAATATTTTGTGCAAAGAAGACTTGACCCGGCCCGGTTTTCCGTCGCGGGGTATGGCCCGGACCGGCCTTCCCTGGCGGGGCAGCCACCCGCGCCCGGTGCTCCGGGCGTGTCGGACGAGGCTGACGGCCCGGGCGCGGCCGTTGGGGCAAACGACCCGGACCGCAACCGCCGGGTGGAAATTCTGGTAAAGACCACGCCGAGACTCGGCGGATATCAGTAGGGGCCGCATGCGCGGTCCGGCGGGCGACCTGCCCGCCGCAATGTCCAGCTGTCCCAAGGAGCGAGCGCAGTGGCGGAAGAAGCCGCACCCCCAAAGAAGAAATCCGGCAAGCTGAAGTGGATCATCCTCATCCTGTTGCTGCTGTTGCTGGCTGGCGGCGGCGGTGGCGGGGCGTACTGGTGGTTCGTCATGCGGCCCGCCGCGCAGGGTGCCGAGGGCGGGGCCGAGTCGGCCAAGACCGAGGGCAAGGCCGACGCCAAGGGCGCCGAGGCCCCGGCCCGCAACGCCAAGGTTGCCAAGCTTCCGACATTTCTGGTCAACCTGGCCGACCCCACGGGCCGCCGCTACCTCAAGCTGACCATGGAAGTGGAGGTGGGCTCCGACGCCACGGTCAAGGAACTGGAAGGCCAGTCGGCCAAGGTGCGCGACGCGGTCATCCTGCTGCTGTCCAGCAAGTCGTACGCGGACCTCGCCCCCATCGAAAGCAAGCTCCAGCTCAAGAACGAGGTGGCCGACCGCCTGAATCAGATTCTGGGCGGCCCCAAGGTGCTGCGGGTGTACATTACCGAAATGGTCATCCAGTAGGCGCGATTCGCGCAAGAGGAATACCCATGAGTGACGGCAAGGATGTCGATCAGGATCTGCTGGCGGCCCAGTGGGCTGCCGCCCTGGAAGGAGAGGACGACGAGGACGGCGGCGACAAGGCCGCGTCCGGTGCCGCCGCCGGGGGCGGCGAGGACGACGCCCGCCTGGCCGAGGAATGGGCCAAGGCCCTGGCCAGCGAAGAGCAGACCCAGTTGAAGAAGGAAAAGGAACAGGGCTTCTTCGCCTCTGCCGCGCGCGAGGCGAAGTTCAAGGATTTGACGGAAGAGGCCAAGTCACCCCGGCCCGACAGCGGGCGGCGCGAACTGGACTTCATCCTGGACATTCCGCTGGACGTGTCGGCGGAACTGGGCCGCACCCGTCTGCTGATCAACGAACTGCTTCAGCTGGGGCAGGGTTCGGTCATCGAACTGAACAAGCTGGCCGGTGAACCGCTGGAAGTCTACGTCAACGGCAAGCTGGTGGCGCGCGGCGAGGCCGTGGTCATCAACGAAAAATTCGGCGTGCGCCTGACCGACATCATCAGCCCCATCGAACGGGTGAAGCAGCTTGCTTAACGCCACGGAATCCGCAGCGGGTGCCGCCGCCGACATGGCCGCGCAGGCTTCGGCCCAGACGGAGGGCGCCGTGCGCGCCGCCATTTCCGCCAACGCCACCATGGGCGATGCGGTCCAGTCCCTGCCCCATGCCGCAGGTCAGGTGGCGGCCAGCGCCGCCAACGCAGTGAATGCCACCATGGCCACGGCCAACGCTACCGTCGGAACCACGGCGGGCACCGCCATGGGCACCGCAGACGGCCTTGCGGCAGCCGCCGTTCCCGCCTTTTCGTGGAGCGGGTACATTCAGGCCGTGGGCGTGCTGTTCCTGCTGGTGGGGCTGCTGTGGCTGGCCCTGTGGGCCGTGCGCCGTCACGGTGGGCTGTTCCGCGCCGTGCCGGGTGCGGGGGGCTTTTCGCGCGACGATCTGCGCCTGGAGGCGCAGTTGCCCATTGGCCCGCGCAAGGGGCTCATGGTGGTACGCTTCTTGAACAAGCGATTGCTGCTGGGCGTCACCGACCAGCAGATAACGCTACTCACGGAGCAGGACCTTGACCATGAGCACGGCAGCGACGACGCAACTTCCGACGCCGGAAGCCTTTCCGATCAGCCCGGCGGGCGCGGCTCCGGCGGCTTCTCCTCGGTGCTGGGGCGTGCCCTCGGCAAGGGGCGTGCAGCTTCGGGAAACTGACGCACCCGTCGTCAATTCCGCCCCGGCATCCGCCCGCCGGGGCGTCACCGGCCTGACGGCGGACCCCGCCCGGGCCATTACGCCGGACAGCACGCCAGACGTCATGCCAGGCGCCATCCGTCAGGGCATCACCAGTCCGGCAGCCGTCCGTCCCCTTGCCCCGGCTCCCTGCCACCTGTCCGTGGGCCACACGGCCCTGCCCGGCAGTCCCCAACTGCCCGGCATCACCCGCCCCGCCTCCGTCTGCCGCCTGCTTTCCCTGGTCACCGCGCTGTTGCTCCCCCTGCTGTTTCTGGGCAGCGGGCAGGCTCATGCCGCGCAGGACCTGGTCATGCCCACCATGCAGCTTACCCTTGGCGCGGGCCAGACCGAGCCGGAAAAGGTTTCGCTGCTGCTCGAAATCCTGTTCATGCTCACGGTGCTGTCGCTGGCCCCGGCCATCATGCTTACCGTGACCAGCTTCACCCGCATCATCATCGTCTTCCACTTCATCCGCCAGGCGCTGGGCGTGCAGCAGTTGCCGCCTTCGCAGGTGCTGGCCAGCCTTGCCATTTTCATGACGGTGGTGATCATGATGCCCGTGGGCAAGCAGATCAACGACACCGCCCTGCAGCCGTACCTCGAGGAGCGCATCGGCTTCAACGAGGCGCTGGACAAGGCCCAGGCGCCGTTGCGCACGTTCATGTTCAAGCACACCCGCGAGAAGGACCTGTCGATCTTCTACGCCATCACCAAGATGGAACAGCCGCGCACCAAGGAAGAGGTGCCCACGGTGATGCTGGCCGCAGCCTACGTCATCAGCGAGCTGAAGACCGGGTTCACCATCGGCTTCCTGATCTACATCCCGTTCCTGGTGCTGGACATGGTGGTTTCCAGCATCCTGCTGGCCATGGGCATGATGATGCTGCCGCCCATGATGGTTTCCATGCCCTTCAAGCTGCTGCTCTTCGTCATGGTGGACGGGTGGGCGCTGCTGGTGGGGTCGTTGGTCAACAGTTTCGCGGTCTGAAGAGGTACATCGCATGACGCCGGAAATGGTCATTGCCTTCGCGCGCCAGTCCATCGAAATCGCCCTGCTCATCTCCCTGCCCATGCTGGGCGTGGGGCTGGTGGTGGGCGTGGTGGTCAGCATCATCCAGGCCGCCACCCAGATTCAGGAGATGACGTTGTCGTTCATCCCCAAGATCGTCTCCATCTTTCTTGCGCTGCTCATCTCGTTTCCGTGGATCATGGACAAGATGATCACCTACACGCGGGATGTTTTTCTGAATATTCCCAATTACATCAGGTAGACGTGCCTGTTCCTGCCGCCCCGCCGGGCGGCGGTTGCGCTGCAACGAAAAGGCTCCCGCCCTTCCTTTGGAGGGGCGGGAGCCTTTGTGCGTTGGACTGGGATGCCGTGGGTGCGCGCGGGGCGGCGCGGAGGCTACCCCTTCTGGCGGCGCGCCGCGAAGCACCCCACCAGGATGGCCCCGGCCTGGGCCACGTTCAGCGAATCGAAGTCGCGGGCCATGGGAATGGACAGGGTGAAGTGGCAGCGTTTGGCCACGTTGGGCCGGATGCCGGTATCCTCGTTGCCCAGCACCAGCACGGCGGGGGTGCGCAGCGGTTCGGTGAACGGGTTGCGCGGCCCGCTGCCGGGCTTGCCGTCCGTGTCCGGCGCGGCCCCACCCGCCGCATAGATGGTGTAGCCCGCCTCATCGGCTTCATCCAGGGCGCGGGCCAGGTTGGTCACCTTGGCCACGGGCAGCTTTTCCAGCGCACCGGCGGCGGCGCGGGCGGCAGCCCCGCCCAGGGC
>NZ_VSMK01000082.1 GCF_011682075.1 Nitratidesulfovibrio liaohensis | reverse complement strand
GGGGGGCACGCAGGCCGCCAGCACCACGCAGGCGGCGCGCCCCAGCACGGGGGCCCACACCAGCGCCCCGGCCCGGCCCATGGTGATGACCTCATGGGCCAGCATCACCTGCCCCAGTACGCCGAAAACGATGCCCAACACCCCGAAGGCCCCGATGCGGCTGTCCTTCAGGATGTCCCAGAACCGGTCGCCGGTGGCGGAACTGCCCCAGGCGTCCATGAGGTCGGCCCAGCCATCCCAGTGCAGGCCGCGCGTGGCCCACAGCAGCAGGGCCGCGTAGCCCAGGGCCTGTATCCAGGGATGCCCGCCGAGCAGCCCCAGCAGGAACGGCCCGGCGCAAACCAGTCCGGTCAGCAGTCCTACCAGCGGGTAGTGGGCCACTCCGGCGGCCATTTCCGCGTCGGTGGCTGCACGGGCCGGGGCAAGCCGGGTCAGGAAGCCCGTGGACAGGACAAGGGCGCGACATTGGGCGGCCAGCAGGGGGGCCAGTTTCACCGGCAGTCCTCCAGCAGCACTTCCGCACCGGGGCTCAGCCAGTGCCGCTCGGCTGCGGAGGCCTTGTCCGCCGCCAGTTCCAGGTAACCCTGGCTGCCCGCCACCAGGCCGGTGCGCCCGGTGGGAATGTTGGCATAGGTGGCGGCGCGGGCGATGTCGATCAGGGTGCCGTCGGGCAGATGCAGGCGGCAGGCGGCCAGCCAGTCCCATTCGCGCAGGGAGAGATTGAGCACCACGTTGCCGAAGCGGTCCACGTGCAGTACGGCGGCGTGCACCCCGTCGGCCTCGCGCCGGGGCACGGCCCACGCGGGGCGGTCAAGATCCGTGGACAGCACCGGATCGCCGAAGGCGGCAAGGGATTCACCGGCCGTCAGACGTGCGGCCAGCGGAGCCAGCACGTCGCGTCCATGAAAGGTGGCGCTTTGCGGGTCGGGCAGGCGGGCCGGGTCCAGCCTGCGCAATACCGCGTCGGGCCGGGCTTCCGCGGCCAGGTGCAGCAGGCCGTTGTCCGGGGCCAGCATCACCTGCCCGCCGCTTTCCATGGAGACGAGGCCG
Source organism: Nitratidesulfovibrio liaohensis (assembly GCF_011682075.1). Lineage (GTDB taxonomy): Bacteria > Desulfobacterota > Desulfovibrionia > Desulfovibrionales > Desulfovibrionaceae > Cupidesulfovibrio > Cupidesulfovibrio liaohensis. The sequence continues at coordinate 6,261 of NZ_VSMK01000082.1, read as the reverse complement.
CGCGGCGTGCCCACGCCGGGGTCCACCACGCAGATGAAGATGGACCCTGCAGGAAAGTGCGGGTGGCTGGCCGCCAGGAAGAAGGCGGCGGTTTCGACACGGTGGGGCGGGACGCCGTGCGAAATGTCGATGACCGGTACGGAGGGGGCCAGCCGGTGCAGCACGCCTTTCAACTGGCCCACGTACGGGTCGTCCAGCCCGAAATCCGTCAGCAGGGCAAAGCAGCGGGTATGAGCGCGGGATTTGCCGGACGCGGAGGCGAGTGCGGACGATGTGGCCGTTGGGGCTGGCGGGCTGGCCGATGCGGATGGGCGATGGGGGGTGTCCATGGGCGCTCCGTGGTTTGGAGGGAGGACGGTGCGCGCGGCGTGGGGCTGGCACGGGGGCGGACGCCGCGCCAGCGCTCCCCGTCTGGCGGCATGGTGGTACACTAGCGCGGGCGCGGTACGACCACAAGCAGGGGGGAGCCCGGGAGCGGAACCCGCCGTAGGGCGGCGATCTGTCAACAACTACGGAACCCGCCGTATGGCGGGTTCCATGGCGCAGCGGTGAACGGCTGCGGAGCGTGAGCGGCGCGTGGGCTGATCAGCGGTTGGCCCGGTCGAAGGTGATGTTGAACGACAGTGCGTAGAGGTGGTGGAAGAAATCCACATACTCCACGAATACGTCGTCCGGCACCGTGATGCGCGCAGGCGCGAAGTTGAGAATGCCCTTGATGCCCGCGTCCACCAGATGGTTGGCGGCGCGCTGGGCGCGTTCCGGCGGCGTGGTGATGATGCCGATCTCGACGTCGAGGTCGGCCACCTTTTCCTTGAGCCGCTTGGTGCACACCACTTCTAGGCCGGAGACTTCCTCGCCGATCTTGAAGGGGTCGCAGTCGAAGGCACCCACGATGTGGAAGCCGCGCAGCTTGAATTCCTTGTGATTCAGCAGCGCGCGGCCCAGGTTGCCCACCCCGACGAGCACGGTGCGCCATTCGCGGTTCACTCCGAGAACGCTGGTGATGGATTCGATGAGGCTCTTGACGTAATAGCCGACGCCACGCACGCCGAACTCGCCGAAGTAGGCAAGGTCCTTGCGGATTTGCGAAGCGTTGACGTTGCACGCCTTGGCCAGCGGTTCGGAGGATATGACGTCGGTCCCTTCACGCAGCAGGTTTTCCAGCACCTGCACATACACGGCAAGGCGCTGGATGGTTGCGCGGGGAATGTGTTCACTCTTGGGAGTCTGCATGGCTTGCTTGGTCTCTCGTTTGGCGGATGTCGTACGGCGAACCGCCATAATGCTGAAAAAGGAGGCCGTTTGCAACGGCCTCCTTCCGTACGGTCGAATCGAGGCTCGCGAACTAGCCCACGAAGGGGTTGGCGACGAGCAGGATCAGGTTCACCACGAGGGCGTAGATGGCGAGGGATTCGATGAAGGCCAGGCCCAGGATCAGGGTAACCATGATCTTGCCGCCCGCTTCGGGGTTGCGCGCGGTGCCTTCGCAGGCAGCCTTGAGGCCCATGCCCTGGCCGAGGCCGCAACCGGCGGCGGCGATGGCCATGCCGATGGCGGCGGCGAGGCAGGTCAGGCCAAGCGCGCCGGCGTCCATCTTGCCATCAGCGGCGAAGGCAAGGGCGGCAAAGGACATCAGGGCCACGGTGTTCAGGGCGATCATCAGAAACTTGCGCATGACAAACTCCTCTTTGCGTATGGTTGTTTTGGTCGGTTGACCATTCCCTTCGAGATTAGTGGGCGTGTTCGAACGCGCCCTTCAGGTAGATCATCGTCAGCATGAAGAAGATGAACGACTGAAGGACCTTGCCCAGCAGGAACAGGAAGTACACCGGAATGGTGCCAACGATGGGAGCCATCAGGAAGAACAGCACCATGACGATTTCTTCACCGCGGATGTTCCCGAACAGACGCAGCGTCAGCGAAAGCGGGCGCGCGGTGTGCGAGATGAGTTCCAGCGGCAGCATCAGCGGCGTGAGCCACCACATGGGACCCATGAAATGCTTGATGTAGCCCGGCCCCCAGCGCTTGATGCCCTGGTAGTTGTAGTACAGGAACACGAAGACGGCCATGGCCGCGTTGGTGTTCACGTTGGCCGTGGGCGCATCGCAGCCGGGGACCAGCCCCAGCAGGTTCTGGAAGAGAATGAACAGGAAGATGCCGCCCAGCAGCGGAAACACCTTGCGTCCATCCTCGCCGATGTTGGTCACCACGAAGTCTTCAAGACCCCCGATGACCACTTCGAAAACGTTCTGTATGCCGCCGGGCACCAGTTTCAGCCCGCCGCGGACCAGAAGGCCCAGGCTGAACAGGACGGCCATGGCACACCACGTGTAGAAGACATGCTTGAATTCGACGGTCGCTCCACCGATGGTGACCTGGTCCACATGCAGCAGCGTGGACCAGAGTACCGGATGCGGCAATCCACCAGCCATTCCCTACGCCTCCTTCACTTTTTGTCCTGCGCCCCTGGCTATTCCCCACGCGGCGATGCTGAGAACGCACGTGGACAGCCCCGCCAGCAGCGCGGAGACAGAGACCTTTAGCCAAACGATCAGGCCGAAAAGGACCAGACCGGTAAGCAGCAGCCGACCGTAGAATCTGAACATGAGCCCGGCCGCCATGGCGCGCGTGTACGGCAGGAAAACGATGCCCTGCACGAACTTGGCCAAGGCGTAGAAATTGAAGGTCGATAGCGCGGCCCCCACGCCGAACCACAACCCCCAGTCCCAGAAAGGCGCGCACGCAACCCCGGCAAGCAAGGACGCCCCCGAAACCAGAAGCTGGCAGCGCAGCAAAAGGCGGATTTCCGACGCGCGGAACCCCTTGTGCCACAGCCATTCATCTGTCTTTCGGGCCAAACCTTTCAGCATCTTCCTTGTCCTGGGCCTTGAGGAGCCTTCGCGAGTCCAGCCAGACGTTCTTGAACCCAGCCACGATGCCGAGAATCAGGAACACCCCGGTGAGCCACGGCTTCGTTCCCAACCAACGATCAAGGTACCAGCCCATTCCCAGGCCGACCACCGTGGCCGACACCATGTGCAGCCCGATGACCCCGGCGGTGGAAATGGCGTCGAGGTATTTCTTGTCGTTGATTTTGAACCAATTATTGAAGAACATAGGCACCGTCCCGTGGCTTTCGCGCCCATCGAGAAGAGAGCGGTTGCCGGGGGCACTTCGTGCAAACGTTCACAAGTCGGGTCGTGTCTATCACAGCGGGCTGTGGGCGTCAACGCGGCGGGGCGGAGTTCGTGAAAAAATTCCCCACCGAAGTGTCGGACATGTTTGCTGATTGCCTGAACAATTCAAATGCGTGCGGTGACCCGGCTCAGGCCCGGAGCGGGGCCGGATCAGACCATGACACACAGGAGGTATCATGCGGCACAAGGACAGGGAAGTGACCGATGCGGCGGAGATATGGGCGGGCGTGGCCGCCAGCCCGTGGATGACCATGGCGCTGTGCGACGGCATGGAGCCGTATGCGGTACCCCTGTCGTTCGGGGTGGCGGACGGGGCCATCTATTTTCATTCCTCGCGCAAGGGGCACAAGGTGGAACTGCTGCGGCGCGGCGGAGCTGTCTGTTGTTCGTTCGTGCCCTACGCCGACGTGGTCAGGCCGGATGACGGCGCGGGCTGCAAGTTTTCCATGCGCTTCCTGAGCGTGCTGGCCTGGGGACGGCCCGAGGAACTGCACGACCCCGCCGACATTGCCGTGGCGGTGCGTGCCCTGCTGACCGCCGTGCAGGCACCGGATGCCCCGGTCAATGAGGATGCCGTGGGACGCACGGCCTTTTTCCGGCTGGTGCCGGACAGGATGACCGCCTCGCGCCACGAATAGTGCTGGATGGCGTTGCGGGTGCCCCGGCGTCGCAGGCACGGGTTGGAATGTCCGGCCTGAGAACCTGTGCCTGAAAACCTGCGTCCGGGAACGTGTGCCCCGAAGTCGTGTGGCCGGAAAACCCGCGCCTGAAACGTGCAATCAGGGCACGAGTGCCCGGAAGGAATGCGAAAATATTCATGAAGGCTGGACTGTTCGATTGTAACGCGGTACCAATGCGCCACGGCGCATAACGCAGCGCCGTACCCGCCACCACGTCAAACCGCCGGATCTGCCATTGGGGGGATGCCATGCGCCTGACCGTGTCTGCCGTTGTGTGCCGCCGCCAGAATCTCATCCAGCCTTCGATACTGCCTTCCGCCCCGGTTTCAGTCCGGCTCCTGCATCTGCCCCTGTCCCCGTCTTTGCCCCCGGCTTTGTCCGTACCTCTGGCGGTGGTCTTGCTGGCCGCGCTGCTGGTGCTGTCCATCGCCGGACCGCCGACCTCCACGGCCATGGCCGCCGAAGCGCGCAGCTACGTGGGCACCGATGCCTGCGCCCCCTGCCATGCGGACCAGCACGCCACCTTCCGCAAGTACGCCAAGAAATCCAAGTCCGCCGAAAGCGTGAAGGTCATGGTCCCCAAGCTGAGCAAGGAAGAAGTGCAGGGCTGCTACGCCTGTCATACCACCGGCTACGGCAAGCCGGGCGGGTTCGTCAGCTTTGAAGCCACTCCACATCTGGCCGATGCCGGGTGCGAGGTCTGTCATGGTCCCGGTTCCGCACACGTGGATTCGGGGGGCGACGTTTCGCTCATCGACAAGCCCACCATGGAGGGCTGCGTGGTCTGCCACAACGAGCAGCGGGTGCGCAGCTTCAATTTCAAGCCCTTGCTGCATGGCGGGGCGCACTAGGCATTTTTGCAGCCGCACTGGACGAAAACGCCCGCCGCATGGTGCTGACCATGCGGCGGGCATCGTTTTTTAGGGCAGATGGCGGCTGGCGCCCTCCCTGCGTCTGGCTGTCTCATGCCCGGGCCGGGCTACGCGCCCGAACAGGGCCGCGCCATTCCGCAGGCTTGGCGGATTATTCCCCGGCGCGGGTCAGCAGGGCCACGCATTCCACGTGGGGCGAATGGGGGAACAGGTCGACCGGACGCGCCTCTTGCAGCGCATACCCGCGCGTGGTGAACAGGGCCACGTCGCGGGCCATGGTGGCCGGATTGCACGAAACGTACACGATGCGCTCCGGCTGGTGGGCGGCCACGGCCTCCACCACGTCCTCGTGCAGGCCCGCGCGGGGCGGGTCCATGACCACGATACGCGGCGACACGCCCTCGCCGGGCCGTTCGCGGCGCAGGCTGGCGCGCACGTCGCCGGAAACGAAGGAACAGTTCAGGATGTTGTTGCGCGCGGCGTTGGCGCGGGCGTCGTTGACTGCCTCGGACGTGATCTCGAAGCCGCGCACGGCACCGGAGGTGCGCGCCAGGTGCAGTGCAATGGCCCCCACGCCGGAGTACAGGTCCCACACCGTGTCGTCCGGCCCGGCGGCGGCCATGCGGCGCGCCTCGTCGTACAGCAGGCTGGCGGCGGCGGTGTTGGTCTGGAAGAACGAATCGGGGCCCAGCAGCAGGTCGTTGTCACCCAGGCGCTCGGTCAGCACGGCCTCGCCGTCCACGGCCAGCACCCGTTCGCCGTAGGCGATCTGCTCCGGGTCCAGGCGCAGCGAATGCACCACGCCGGTCACCTCGGGGAAGCGGGCGCGCAGTGCCTCGGCCAGGCGCGACACGGCCTGGGCCGCGCCGGGGTGCCGCCCGGTGATGCACTGGATCATGCACTGGCGGCCCGGCGTGCCCTTTCCGTCACCTTCCGCCGGGGTGCCGGTTGCGGCATTCCGCCCCAGTTCCGGCTCGCGCACCACCAGAAAACGCCAGAAACCGTCCTGCCTGCCGTCATCCCAGCCGGGCAGGCCGCTTTCGCGCGCAAGGTCGCGCACGGCCTCTACGATGCGCACCGTGAGCGGCGTTTGCAGATGGCATTCCGTTATGTCCACCACCGCATGCGAAGCGCGGCGACGCAGGCCAAGGTGCAGTTGGCCGTCGCGGGACTGGCTGAAGGCGAATTCCATCTTGTTGCGAAAGCCGCGCTCGGCAGGGGAGGCCAGGATGGGCAGCACGTTGGCGTCGCGCAGGCCGCCGATGCGCCCCAGCGCATCGACAACGAAGCGTTCCTTCCAGCGCAGTTGCTCGGCGTAGGGCAGGTCCTGCCAGGCGCAGCCGCCGCACTCGCCGAAGTGGGCGCAGAAGGGGGTACACTGGATGGGCGACGGTTCGAGCACGGCGTCCAGCGTGGCCTCGGCAAAGCGGCGCTTCACCGTGGTCAGCTTGGCGCGCACCCGCTGGCCGGGCAGGCCGCCCGCCACGAACACGACGCGGCCCTCGTGGCGGC
>NZ_VSMK01000081.1 GCF_011682075.1 Nitratidesulfovibrio liaohensis | reverse complement strand
GGACCGGGCGCGCCTGTCGGTCTGGACGCACTGGCCCTGCGCCGCGCCCGAGAAGCTCTGCACGCGCTGGACGGGCTGGCGGAGCATTGCAAGGCCGTCCGTCCGCCCCGGCGGGAAGATGGCGCGGGTTGGGTGCCCGCCGGTCACGCCCCGATCCGTCCGGTCACCCCGGTCAGCCCGATCGCGTCTTCACGACAGGGAGGCAGGACATGAAGCGGCTGTTGCGCCGCCTGCTGTCCGGCAGCGGTCCGGACCCGGGCACGCCGTTGCGGGGGATGGTCTTCGTATCCGTGGACTGCGAGATGACCGGCCTCAACCCGGCCCGCGACGATCTGCTGGCCGTGGGGGCCGTGGCCCTGCGGGGCACGCGCATGGATCTTTCCGCCACCTTTCGCGGCCTGCTGCGCCCGGCCTGCCCGGTACGGCCCGAAGGGGTTCCCGTGCACGGCATCCTGCCCGGCGAAGCGGCTCATGGCGACGAGGCGGCGGCGGAACTGGCCCGACTGGACGACTGGCTTGCCGGGTTCGCCACAATGCCTGACGCGGGGAGCGGGGCAGGGAAGGGGGCAGGGGTGCCGGTGGTGCTGCTGGGCTGGTGCCTGGGGCTGGACGAGGCCTTTCTGGCCGCCGGGCGCAAGCGGGCCGGGCTGCCTGCCCGCACGCATCCCCGGTGCAACGTGCTGGACCTGTTCCGGCATCTGCGCGCCACTGGGCGTCCGGAGGCATGCATCATGACCGTACAGCATCATTTCGAAACGGCGGGAAGCGTGTCATCTTCAGACGCGTTTCCAGCCCCGCTGCTTGCCCCGACCGTGCCGAATTCTCCGGGCACGCTGGCCGCGCTGACGGGCATCCCGCTCAAGGATGCGGACCTGTACGCGGTGGCCCGTGCCCTTGGGGTGGATGTGCACGGGGCGCACGACGCACTGGGTGATGCCTGCCTGTGCGCACAGGTCTTTCAGCGTCTGGTTCCGCTGCTGGAGCGGGGCCTTGGCCGCAGGGCCGTGTGGGGCGATCTGGCGCGCGCCGCCGATGCGGCAACCTGCGGAGCGCGACATGGCGGTGGGGCCTTCGGGCTGTGACGCGCATGGCGTCGCCGTGCCCGTGCCGTCTGCGTCTCTCCGGTTTCCGGAAGGGTGAAATCTCCGGAATACCCCAACCCCATCCCGTTCCATCCATCATGACGAAGCGCCCCGCCGGAACCTCTGCTCCGGCGGGGCGCTCGATCATCATGCGGTGGCGTGGCTGCGCGGGACCAGCAAATGACGGCTTGCGTTCCGCAGGCCCCGGCTAGCGTTCCGCCAGAGCCCGCTGCGGCGCGCGCTTGCGCTGTTCCTCGTAGCGGGGGTCGTCCTGTCCCACCAGCGCAAGCGCATGGGTGGTGCAGCCGGTGACACAGGCGGGCTTCAGCCCGGCGTCGATGCGGTCCATGCACAGGTCGCACTTCACGGCCTTGTCGCCGTCCTCGTTCCACTGGGGGATGTGCCAGGGGCAGGCTTCCAGGCAGGCGCCGCAGCCGATGCAGTCGTCGGCCTCCACGTACACGATGCCGTCGGCCTCGCGCTTGGTCATGGCCCCGGTGGGGCACACGTCCACGCACTCCGGCTCCTCGCAGTGGAAGCAGGGCATGTACAGGGTGCGGTACAGGGGCGCGCCGTTCGGGCCGGGTACGGGGCCTTCGGTAAAGTGCTCGCCCAGCTTGATGCCCACGGGCATGGCGTTCTTGACCTTGCAATGGACTTCGCACGCCTTGCAGCTGATGCAGCGGCGTTCGTCGGTGACGATGCAGTAGGTGCTCATGTGCTGTCCCCTATGCCCTGGCCGCGGCCTTGCGCACGGCGACGAAGTGTTCCTGCATGGAGATGCCGCCCCCGGCCCGGTCGTAGCGTTCCAACCCGCCGGGCATCAGTTCCTGGTCGGCCACGCCCTTGCCCCGCGCGCGCGATTCCACCGGCAGCCGGTGGCCGAAGCCGTGCACCATGAACAGCGCCTCCGGGTGGACGAAGTCGGTGACGAAGGCGCGGATGCGCCCGGCTGCGGTGCCGCGGGCGTCCAGCACTTCCAGCAGCTCGCCGTCGGCAATGCCCAGTTCGGCGGCCCTTGCGGTGTTGATCCAGGCCACGTTGGTGGACATCTGCTCGGCCAGCAGCGGGTTGTTCACGGTATGGCCCTGCGTGTGCAGCGCCGTGCGTCCGAAGGCGATGCGGAACATGCCCTGCGGCGGCGCGGGCGGCGCGGCGTAGGGGCGCAGGCTGGGTTCCCCGGCCTTGGTCCACTTGGGGCTGATCATTTCCAGCTTGCCGGACGAGGTGGCGAACTTCAGTTCCGCGTCCTCGCGGTACTTGGGGGCATCGCACAGTTCCACGAAGCCCTTGGCGTCGAAGTCGGCCATGGTCACGCCCGTGGGCTGCAACTGGTATTCCCAGATGTCCTCGATGCGCTCGAAGGCCAGCTTGTCCATGCCCAGCCGTTTGGCGAGGCCGCACAGGATTTCCCAGTCGGCCCTGGTGTCCAGCGTGGGCTGCATGGACCGCTTGCGCACGAAGAACTGCGGCTTCAGCCCGCCCTTGGAGGCGATGATGCTCTCGCGCGAAAGGTAGGTGGACAGGGGCAGCACCACGTCGGAATGCCACGCGGTGTCGGACCACGAGAAGGTCACGCTGACCAGAAGGTCCAGCCCTTCCCACTTGCGCTTCATGGCTTCGGCGTCGGGCATGGCCATCAGCGGGTCGTGCCGGTAGCAGATGTACGCCTTGACGGGGTACGGGTCGCCGGTGGCGATGGCGTCGTAGGCCAGGTTGATCAGGCCGGGGCCGCCGTCGAACTGGGTGTGCCGCCAGCCCACGCCGTCGGCGCGCTTCTCTTCGGGGGCGGGGTACAGGTCCACCAGCTTCTTCAGGCCCTTGCGGCCCACGTCGCCGGGCTTGTTGGCGATGGGCAGGCCGCCCTTGGCCCCGATGGAGCCGAGCAGGGCGTTGATGATGTACGCTGTGCGACAGACGTGGAACGAATCGTCGTAGCGGGCCACCATCCAGCCGGGGTGCCAGATGACGCCCGGCGCGGCCTCGGCCAGTTGGCGGGCCAGCGCGGTGATGGCGGCGGCGGGCACGCCGGTTTCGCCTTCGGCCCACTGAGGGGTGCAGGTGGCCACATGCTGGGCCAGCGCGTCCAGGTCCTGCACGTGCGCTTCGACGTAGGGCTTGTTGTACAGCCCCTCGTTGATCAGCACGTGGATGACGGCCAGGTTGAAGGCCAGGTCGCTGCCGGGACGCACCATGTAGAAATTGTCGGCCTTGCCGGCGGTGTAGGTGGCGCGGATGTCCACCACGCTGAGCTTGCAGCCCTTTTCCATACCGTCGAGCACCGCGTTGGCCTCGGCCACATTGATGGCTTCAAGGATGTTGCGGGTCTGCAATACCAGATGCTTGCAGTTGCGGTAGTCGTAGACCACTTCCTTGCGGCCGATGCCCATCACCGACTTGGCGGCGTGCTGCACGTTGCGCGCGCAGGCGCTGTCGTGGTTGCAGTAGTTGGGCGAACCCAGGCCGCGCACGAACGCCTGGTGCAGGTCCACGAAGGGGCCGCCCCGGTCGGAGAACAGCACACTGCGCCCGCCGTGGGCGGCGGTGATGTCCTTCAGCTTTCCGGCCACGTAGTCCAGCGCCTCGTCCCACGAGGCTTCGCGCCACTTGCCTTCGCCGCGTTCACCCACGCGGATCAGCGGGCGCTGCGGACGCTCCGCATCCATCTCAAGGGCGATGCCCGCCGCGCCGCGCGCGCACAGCGATCCCTTGAGGGGCGACTTGGGGTTGCCCTCGATGCGAACGGCCTTGCCGTCCTCCACCTCGACCACGATGGGACAGCGCACGCTGCACATGCCGCATACGCTGTACACCTGTTGCCTGCCTGCCATGGCTGCCTCCGGTGTTTGCCTGCCGTTGGATATCTGGTTGAGCATGCCCCGCCTATCAACGCTTGTCCGCAACAGGCAAGCGAAGCCGTGCATGTGTCGTTTGTAACAGGAACACGCTTTCCGATACACGCGTGACCGTGAAAAATCGAGAGGGTTTCGTGAAAACAATCACGATTCGCATGCTTGACGTGTTTATTATGTTTTTTTAGGCACATGTGGCATTTCGACCCAACCAGGCTTGCGAGGTGGCCCATTCTGTCCCCAAGCCCGCCAGCCCGCGCCGGGCCTTGACTGGGGGAACCCCACAGGCACGAAAGTACCATGTACCGTGCCCGCCCGGCGGGCACGTCCGTGCATGACCGGGCCAGTTGTCGCCAGCCGTGCGGGTGGCAAATCATGCAGTATAACGAAATGTCAGGAGAAGATACTTTGGCCCCGTCCTTGCTTTAGTGGGGGCAGGAGTGTTCGCGGGGATTACGGGCCCCGCGATGACGTCGCTAACCCCAACTCAGCGAGGTAGGCAGACATGGCAGTGCAGGAACAGGTTTACGGGTTCTTCATTCCCAGCGTTACCCTGATCGGCATCGGCGCTTCCAAGGCCATCCCCGAAAAGATCAAGGCGCTCGGCGGATCCAAGCCGCTCATCGTCACCGACATGGGCATCGTCAAGGCGGGCATCCTGAAGCAGATCACCGACCTGCTGGACGCCGCCAAGATGGCCTACAGCGTGTACGACGAAACCATTCCCAACCCCACCGACGACAACGTCCACAAGGGCGTGGAAGTCTACAAGAAGAACAAGTGCGACAGCCTGATCACCCTTGGCGGCGGCAGCTCGCACGACTGCGGCAAGGGCATTGGCCTGGTCATCGCCAACGGCGGCAAGATTCACGACTTCGAAGGCGTGGACAAGTCGTCCAAGCCCATGCCGCCCTACGTGGCCGTGAACACCACGGCGGGCACCGCCTCCGAAATGACCCGCTTCTGCATCATCACCGACACCAGCCGCAAGGTGAAGATGGCCATCGTGGACTGGCGCGTGACCCCCAGCATCGCCCTGGACGACCCGCTGTTGATGATGGGCATGCCCCCGGCGCTGACCGCCGCCACCGGCATGGACGCCCTGACCCACGCCGTGGAAGCCTATGTTTCCACCATCGCCACCCCCATGACCGACGCTTGCGCCGAGCAGGCCATCACGCTCATCGCCACCTTCCTGCGCCGCGCCGTGGCCAACGGGCGCGACATCGAGGCCCGCGAGCGCATGTGCTTTGCCCAGTACCTGGCGGGCATGGCCTTCAACAACGCCAGCCTCGGCCACGTGCACGCCATGGCGCACCAGCTTGGCGGCTTCTACGATCTGCCGCACGGCGAATGCAACGCCATCCTGCTGCCGCACGTCTCGCAGTTCAACCTCATCGCCAAGCTGGACCGCTTTGCCCGCATCGCCGAACTGCTGGGCGAGAACATCAGCGGCCTTTCGGTGCGCGACGCGGCGGAAAAGGCCATCTGCGCCATCAAGCGCCTGTCGGCGGACGTGGGCATTCCCGCGGGTCTCGTGGCCCTTGGCAAGCGATACGGCAAGGACGTGAAGGCCAAGGACATCGCCATCATGACCAAGAACGCCCAGAAGGACGCCTGTGGCCTGACCAATCCGCGTTGCCCCACCGATGCTGATGTCGCGGCCATTTACGAAGCGGCCATGTAAGGGGTACAGACAAAGCCGGGCGTGGTCCTTTCAAGGGTGACGGCGGGCAACCCCACCTGCGACCGGCCCGCGCGGGAAATGCACCACCATTTCCGCGCGGGCGCATGAAGGCCCCCACGCCGGTCCCTTCCACAGATGAAGCGGACCAGATCGGCCCGACCGGTTTTGTGACCAGTGTCCCCACTTGCGCTTTCAGCCGTCGCGGGGAGGAGCGTTTCTTCCCCTTCCCGCGGCGGCATACGTGAGCGCGCAACCGCAACGTGCCGGGAAACGACATGGACGTGACCAACCTTGAATCTGTCCGCGACGACGACTTCATCCATGCGGTCATGGAGGAAAGCGGGCAGGATCTTACGCACTGTTATCAGTGCGGCAACTGTACGGCGGGGTGTCCGTGCGGGTTCGCCTACGACATCCAGGTCAGCCAGATCATGCGCAACCTGCAGGCGGGCCGGAAGGACAAGGTGCTGAACAGCCGCTCCATCTGGCTGTGCCTGTCCTGCTCCAGTTGCACCACCCGCTGTCCCAACAACATCGACGTGGCGCGGGTGATGGATGTGCTGCGCCACATCGCCCGGCGCGAGGGCCGGGTGGCCGAGAAGGGTGTGACCACCTTCTGGGACGCCTTCCTCGCTTCCGTGCGCAAGCATGGCCGGGTCTACGAACTGGGCGTGGTGGCCAACTACGTGGCCCGCACCGGCAGGGTGTGGACCGACATAGATCTTCTGCCGCGCATCGCGCCCAAGGGCAAACTTTCCCCCATGCCGCACGACATCCAGGGCAGGGACGAGATCGCCCGCATCTTCCAGCGCTACGAGGAGGAAAGGACGCGATGAATCTCGCCTACTACCCCGGCTGTTCGGGACTCGGCACCTCGCGCGAGTACGAACGCTCCACCCGGGCCGCCTGCGCGGCGCTGGGCGTTGCGCTGACGGACATCCCGGACTGGAGCTGTTGCGGCTCCACCCCGGCCCACGCGCTGGAACACGCCCTGTCGGGCGCGTTGTCGGCCCGCAACCTGGTGGGCGCGGCCCGCGCGGGCTGCGACACCGTGGCCACCCCTTGTCCGAGCTGCCTTTCCAACCTCAAGACCGCCCGCCACCGCATGGCCGACGACGGCTTTCGCGCCAAGGTGGGCCGGTTGCTGGATCAGCCTGCCGAGAAGCTGGCCGACCTTCCCGACGTCCAGTCAGTGCTGGAAACGCTGGTGACCCGGGTAGGGTTGGACACCATCCGCGCCAAGGTGCGCCAGCCCCTCGCCGGGCTGCGCGTGGCCCCCTATTACGGCTGCATCATGACCCGCCCGGCGGATGTCATGCGCTTCGACGATCCGGAAAACCCCACCTCCATGGACGACCTGCTCACGGCGCTGGGCGCCGAGGTGGTGCCCTTCCCCTACAAGGTGGAATGCTGCGGGGCCTCGTACGGCGTCACACGGCGGGACATCGTGGCCCGACTTTCCGGGCGGCTGCTGGGTGCGGCGCGCGACGCCGGTGCCCACGCCGTGGTGGTGGCCTGCCCGCTGTGCCAGATGAACCTGGACCTGCGCCAGACGCAGGTGGAATGGCCCGGCGGCAAGGCCGTGGACATGCCGGTGTTCTACTTCACCCAGTTGCTGGGGCGCGCCCTGGGCGTGCCGGATGCGGAACTGGGGCTGGAGCAGCTGTGCGTGGACCCGGCCATTGCCTTCCGCCGCGCGGCGCAGGTTGTGGCGGCGCGGCAGGCCGAAGAGGCCGCGCAGGCAGCC
>NZ_VSMK01000080.1 GCF_011682075.1 Nitratidesulfovibrio liaohensis | reverse complement strand
GGGCGCACCCGGCGCGGGCGGGCCGCGCGTGCAGGAGCAGTCGCTGTCGAAGTAGCCCGCCACGGCGCACGCAACGCCAGCGTGCGCCGCCCGGCAGAACGACACGGGAAAAACGGCCCTCCGCCATGGCGGAGGGCCGTTTTTCTCGTGTCGTTCTCACCGGTTTCGTGCCCGGCGCAAGGCCGACCCTAGGCCCGCCCCTCCGCCGCCATTTCGGTCACCATCTGTTGCAAGGCCCTGGCCAGCGACGCAAGCTCCTCCACGGCCAGGGTCGAATGCTCCATTCCCTTGGCGGTATCGTTGGCGATGGCGTTGATGTCGGTCAGGGAGCCGCTGATCTCTCTGCTTGCGGTGGATTGCTGTTCCGCCGCGGCGGCAATGGACCGCACCTGGTCGCTGGCCTGGGTCACCATGTCCACGATCCTTTCCAGCGACCGCGCCGACGCCTCTGCCATGCCCGTGGCGTTCTCTATGCTGCCCACGGTCTGCGAAACGCTTTCCGCATTGGACCGCGTGGCGTTCTGTATGCCTATCACGGCCTCTGCCACTTCCTTCGTGGCGGTCATGGTCTTTTCCGCCAGCTTGCGCACCTCGTCCGCCACCACGGCAAAACCGCGCCCCGCATCTCCCGCACGGGCGGCCTCGATGGCCGCGTTCAGCGCCAGCAGGTTCGTCTGATCCGCAATATCGTTGATGACGCCGAGCACCTGCCCGATATTGGCGGCGTTCGTGCCAAGGATTTCCATATCACCCTTGAGCTGCAGGGCCTGCACGCGCACGTCGCCCACCATGCCCACCATCCGGCGGACAACACTGGCGCCGTCGCTGGCCAGTTGCCGGGCCTCGTGCGACATTTCCGACGCCAGTCCGGCGCTCCGGGCCACGTCCAAGACCGCATCGTTGGTCTGCTCCATGGCCAGCGCCGTGTCGGCAACGCGGTTTTTTTGTGCCTGGGCGCCCCTGCTGGACTGCACCACCTGGGCCGCAATGCCCTCGGACACACCGGTGAGCTTGCGAACCATGTCTTCCATGCGCACCGACGCCTGCAGCATACCGTTCCGGCGTGCCCGTTCCGCCTCGGCCCGGGCCTCGTCCGCCTCAGCCTGCGCCGTGCGCGCGTGCTCCGTCTCCCGGGCCGCGAGTTGCGTCTGCGCCTGCGCTTCCGCGATCTTGAGCTTCAGGTTGCCGACCATGCTCGCCATGGCAGTGCACAGCGTGCCTATTTCGTCGGCCTGCCGCACATCCAGGGGATGGTCCAGATTGCCCTTGCCCACGGCTTCGGCAAAGGCCACAGCGCGACGCAAGGGCGTATTGATCGAGACGAAGACCAGCAGCCCCACGGCCAGCGTGACAGCCAACGCCCCGCCAGCCATCGAAACGTAGACGAGCATGTCCATCCTGGCGTCCCGGCCCAGGCGGTTGGCGAGCTGCATCAGGGCATCGCCCAGGCCCACCTCGACCTGGCGCAAAAGTTCTATGCGTGCCGTGGAGGCCTTGAACCACTCGGCAGCATCACCGCCAAGCGCCTCGCCCTGAGTCCCGGCCATCACCAGAGCCCGCATCCGGGCGACCTCCGCCACGGCGGGACCGGTCAGCCGCGCTTCCAGCAGGGCGGCGTCTTCGGGCGCGGCAAGCGCCTTGAATGTGGCAAGCCGCTCGTCCTGCGCGGCGAGCACGGTCAGCCACGAGCGGAACAAATTGACCGGAATCGTCCCCTGGGCGAACATGCCGTTGAGCGTGGCCCGTTCGCGCCCCGCGTACTCCTTGGCCCACAACAGCGAATCGTAGGCCACTATGCGTCCGAGCACCCGCGGCTCGGAACTGGCGCGCGAAATGAAGGCATTCACTTCCAGCAATGACGTGATGGTTTCGGAGTACGACGCGATGATTCCGGCCGGTTTGAGCGCCAAGGCGTCCACCTCGCGACGCTTCCCGTCGATGCCGCCAAGTTCGCTCTCCACCTTGCCGAGGGCGGCCCTTGTTTCCGGGGGAAAACCTTCCGCCTGAAACACGCGCAAACGCGCACGCAGCTTGCCCAGCGCACTGTCCGAATCGCGCCGTTGGGCGGCCATATCCGGGCCAAACCGCTCCCCGCGGCTGGCGAGGAACCCCGACGAAAGCCCCCGCTCCTTCTGCAATTCGTGGGCGACATCGCCAACGGTCACGGAAAGGGCGGCAAGGCGCTCCACATCCTGCATCTCGACCATGACGGCGCGCTTGCTCATGACGAGCGATCCGGAAAACGCCATCAACGCCACCAGCGGAAGCAGCATGATGGCAAGCACCTTCATCCGCATCGGCAATGAGGCAAAAAATGTAATCATCACATTCCCTTGTCATAAAACAGACGTTCAGAAGGCCCCACTCTCCGGCAGGTTCCGTGACAGCCCCGACACAATGCGTCATACGCAGGCACATTCCGCCCATGGGACAGAACGGCCCGCGGCGCGCCCCCCTCGCCGGCGCGATGCATGCTCGGAGTCATTGGCCATCCCGTGAACCGGAACAGCCGTCTGCCCGCCCCACCCCGCCCGACATGGCGTCGGGCGGATGTTCTGGCCGGCTAGGGGCAGGCGTGCATTGGCAGCCAGCACGGTGCTTGCCGTTCCCCCCGGAACGGAAAAACAGACTGCATAATACCGGAAACCGTCATGAAAAATTCATTACTACGCACTTCAATATACTATTTTTATTTAAAAAACAGCCACGTGTCCAGCCGTTTCGCAGCATGTGGTTCCGGCAGGCCGATGCAGAGTTATCCCCTTCTGATGTTGTACACCCCCCGCCCCTCGGCCACATGCCGGTCCGGCCTGTCGGCGGACCAGATGACCACCTGCGCATTGCCCACCCTGTTGCCCAGCAGCTTCACGGTGGCCTCGGCGTACAGGTCGCTGGCGGACGCGGGCCACAGATAGTCGATGACCAGGTCGATGGTGGCGATGCGGTCGTCGATGCGGCATCTGGTCCACACGGCAAACCCCGCGCACACGTCGGCCAGCGACGATATCACCCCGCCATGCAGGGCGGGCCGACGCGTGTCGCCCACCAGTTCCTCGCGGTACGGAATGAACAGCTTCACCCGGCCCGCTTCCATCTCCGCCACCCTGATGCCCAGCAGCTTCTGGAACGGCAGCCCGTTTTCCACCAGGTCGGCCAGCGCCTTGAAATCCATGCAGCATCTCCTGTATCTTCGCCCGACGCGATGGCCGGGCCATGCTGGTCTATGTCAGTCATGCGCCGACAAGAGCGGGCACTCCCCTCCTCGCAAGCGCACCACACAGGTACCCCATGCCCGGCCCGAACGCCACCCGCGCCGACGCCCGGCAACCGCAACTTCCACGGAGCCCATCATGAGCAAGGACGAAGCCCCCCGCATGCACACCGCCGAACACGTCCTGAACGGCGTGATGGTGGCCCGCCACGGCTGCGGGCGCTGCTTCAGCGCACACGTCAACCCCAAGAAATCCAAGTGCGACTACCACTTCAACCATCCGCTCGACGACGCGGAAGCCCGCGCCATAGAAGCCGAGGTGAACCGCGTGCTGTCCGGCAACCTTACGGTCACCGCCGTGGACATGGACCGCACGGAAGCCGCCAGCCGCTTCGACCTGGGCCGCCTGCCGGACGACGCGGGCGACACCCTGCGCATCGTGCGGGTGGGCGACTTCGACGCCTGCCCGTGCAGCGGCACCCATGTGGCCAACACGGCGGAAGTGGGCACCTTCCGGATCATCTCGCACGACTTCGAGAACGGCGTGCTGCGCGTGCGCTTCAAGCTGGACGCCCCGGCGGCGTAGTCCGCTTTCACCCAGAGGGGCCTCGACAAGGCGATGTGGGCTGAAGCGCCCCTGCGCCACATCCTTCCCGCTTCCCGTTGATCGTTCCCGACCGGGGCGATGGGCCATCTTCCCGGGCCGATTCACGGTCCGTCCGCGCCAGGCCGGGCGGCCCATGTATCGTTGGCGCCCTGCACAGACGCTTCGCGTCTTTCCTTCGCTGCCGGTGCCGTCTTGACACGCGCCGCCCCGGCACTATCTGCACAGGGAATTTTACGGTCGCAACGACACGGAACGATTGTACAACATTCGGGCAGGCCCGGCCCCTTCAGGCATACCGGGCGACCCCTTCCCGATCACCAGACCACGCCTTTCACAGGAGGAGACGATGACCGCCGCCGCGCACGAGACGCATGAATTCCGCACCGAAGTGCAGAAACTGCTGCACATCATCACCCACTCGCTGTACACCAACCGCGAGATTTTCCTGCGCGAACTGGTCTCAAACGCATCAGACGCACTGGACAAGCTGCGCTTCTTCCAGAGCCGGGGCGACGCCGTGGCCACCCCCGACCTGCCCCTGGACATCACCATCACCGTGGACAAGGACGCGCGCATCCTGCGCATTGCCGACACGGGCGTGGGCATGACCCGTCAGGAACTCATCGACAACCTGGGCACCATTGCCCGTTCCGGCTCGGAGCGGTTCATGGCGGAACACGGGATGGGGCAGGGCCTGAACGGCGGGGCCAAGGCCGACGCCGACGCAGGCGATGCCGACGGCGAGGCTGCGTCCTCGACCTCCGCAGCCCCCACCGACGCCGCGTCCATCATCGGTCGCTTCGGCGTGGGCTTCTACTCGGTGTTCATGGTGGCGGACACGGTAAAGGTCACCTCGCGCTCGTGCCAGCCCGGCGCGTCCGCCCATGTCTGGGAATCGGACGGTTCCGGCTCGTTCAGCGTGGCCGAGGTGGATGGCGCGGACGATGCCGCAGCCCCGGCGCGCGGCACGGTCATAGAAGCGCACATCAAGGAAGACGCGGCGGAATTCCTGGAACGCCACCGCCTGGAAGCCATCGTGCGCACCCACTCCAACTTCCTGCCCTTCCCCATCATGGTCGAGGGCGAACGGGTGAACACCACCCCGGCCCTGTGGCGCGAACCGAAGTTTTCGGTCACCCCGCAGCAGTACGAGGATTTCTACAAATACCTCACCTTCGACAGCGGTGCCCCGCTGGAAACCATCCACGTTTCCGTGGACGCGCCGGTGCAGTTCACCGCGCTCATGTTCGTGCCGCCGCACGGGCAGGAACTGTTCGGCATGGGCCGCGACCGCTGGGGCCTCGACCTGTACGTGCGCCGGGTGCTCATCCAGCGCGAGAACAAGGACCTGCTGCCGGAATACCTCAGCTTCGTGAAGGGCGTGGTGGACACGGAAGACCTGCCCCTGAACATCTCGCGCGAAACGCTGCAGGAGAACGTGGTCATCCGCAAGATCGGCCAGACGGTGACGAAGCAGGTGCTCGGCCATCTGGAAAAGCTGGCCGCGTCCGACGCGGACAGATACGCGGAATTCTGGCGCAGCCACGGCAAGCTGTTCAAGCTGGGCCACACCGACTGGGCCAACCGCGAAAAGTTCGCGGGCCTGCTGCGCTGCAACACCTCGCACCACGACGACGCCAAGGGGCTTTCGTCGCTGGACGACTACATCGGTCGCGCGCGCGAAGGCCAGAAGGACATCTGGTACATCTCCGCGCCCAACCGCGAGGCCGCGCGGCTGAACCCGCACCTGGAAATCTTCCGCAAGAAGGGGCTTGAGGTGCTGTTCCTGTACGAGCCCATCGACGAATTCGTCATGGACGCTCTGGGCAACTACAAGGACTTCGCCCTGAAGGCCGTGGAACACGCCGATGCCGCCACCCTGGACGCCTTCCCCACCGTGGAGGAACGCAAGGAAGCCGAGCCGCTGGCGGAATCCGACGCCCCCGCCTTCGACGCGCTGCTGGCCCACATGAAGGAACTGCTGGGCGACAAGGTGACCGAGGTGCGCGTGTCGCACCGCCTGTCCGACAGCCCGGCCTGCCTGGTCAGCCCCGACGGCTCGGTGACCTCGTCCATGGAAAAGCTGCTGAAAGTCATGCAGCGCGACGAGTCCATCCCCAAAAAGGTGCTGGAAGTGAACCGCGACCACCCCATCCTGCGCAACCTGCTGCGCATCCACAAGGCGGATCCGGCAGACCCCATGGTGGAAAGCGCCACCCTGCAACTGTTCGAGGCCAGCCTGCTGCTGGAAGGCTACCTGGCCGACCCGCACGCGCTGGTGGGCCGCCTGTACGGCCTGCTGGAACAGGCGGGCGGCTGGTACGCCGAGGTCAAAAAACTGTAGCCGCACCGGCGGAACACGAATACGGCGACGGGCGGAGGCGGCAGCCTCCGCCCATTTGCGTCGCAACGCCGTGTGCGCCGCCCCCACACACCCCCCGCAGTCCCGCCCGGCGCATTGACTTTCGCCCCGCCGCGTGAAATCACCGCACCACGTTTCCCCGGCCAACGTGCCGCACACCGCAACCCCACACCCGCATGCGCCTCGTCATCGCCAAGAAACTGCGCTTTCCCCAGGCCGCCGCCAACCACATTCAGGCCGTGAACATGGCCTCCGCCTTCGCGTCATGCGGCGTGGAAACGGAGATATACCCGGCCCTGCGCGGCGGCGACGCGCGGGCGTTGGCGGCACACCTTGCGGATGACTACGCCGTGGATCTGCCCCCCGCCCTTCGGGTGCGTGCCATCCCCTTCCACGGCCCCACCCTGTACGACGCGGTGTTTCACTGGCGGCTGCTGCGGGCCGTGCGCACCCCGAACACCGTGCTGCTGGCCCGCGAGGCCAAGC
Organism: Nitratidesulfovibrio liaohensis; assembly: GCF_011682075.1. Classification (GTDB taxonomy): domain Bacteria; phylum Desulfobacterota; class Desulfovibrionia; order Desulfovibrionales; family Desulfovibrionaceae; genus Cupidesulfovibrio; species Cupidesulfovibrio liaohensis. Next base: position 722 of record NZ_VSMK01000080.1, on the reverse strand, counting down.
CTGCCGCCCTGTTGCTGCAACTGCGCCGCCTGACGGGCGGACGCGCGCCGGTCTTCTTCGAGATGCACCAGCAGCGGCACGAGGAACTCACCCGCAAGATACTGGCCGAAGCCGCCGGGGTGATCTTCATCGACGAGGCGCTGCAGAACTGGGCTCGCGAGCGGTTTGGCTACACCGGGCCGGCCGTGGTGGTCCCCTCCGGCTTCAACCCCCGTATCTTCGCCCCAGCAGATGGCGGGCGCGCCTCAGGCGGCGTCGATCCGGTCTTGAATACCGGCCCCATCACCTTGTGCCATTTCGGTTCGCTGACCCCGGAAAAAGGCGTGGGCCAGCTTTTCGACATGCTGGCCTGCCTGCCGGAACGCTACCGCCTGCTGCTGGTGGGCGGGGTTTCCTGGCCCGATCCGGAAGACTTCCAGCGCAGGCTGCGCGCCGTGCCGGGATGGGAGCACCGTGTCGTCCTGGCGGGGCGCGTGTCGCCCACCGGGGTGGCCAATGCCCTGCGCGATGCGGACGTGGCCGTCATTCCCGCGCCGCCCGGCGGCGAATACTTCTCGCAAATCAAGATCTACGAGGCCCTGGGCCTCGGCCTGCCGCTGGTGGTTTCACCGCGCACCCGCCTGGCCGACGGCATGCGCGAAGGAATCCATCATGCTGCCGCCCCCGGCCCGGACGGCAGCCACCTGGCAGAGGCCGTGCTGGCCCTGACCACCGGCGCGGAC
>NZ_VSMK01000079.1 GCF_011682075.1 Nitratidesulfovibrio liaohensis | reverse complement strand
ACCGGCCCGCGCGGGGCGTGCGCCGGGGCCGATGCGCCGGTGGGCATGGCCCGCGTCCACAGCGGGGCCTTTTTCAGCGAGACCACGCGCAGGAAGTGCGCGCCCTTGTCCATGACGTCGGTGCCCAGCACCCGGTGCAGCAGGTCTGCCCCGGTCAGCGCCACGGACACGCTGCGGCACACCCCGCCGTAGTGGCGGGCCACCCAGTCCGCCGCCTTCTGCGCGCGCGGGCCAACCTTGTCGGCCCGCAGTTCCTTGATGAACGCGCCGGTGTTGATGCCCACCGGGCAGCGCGTGGCGCACAGTCCGTCGGTGGCGCAGGTGTTGTCGCCCAGATAGTCGTAACCGGAGAACAGCTGCTTGAGCAGGCCGGACTTTTCGTCGCCCGCCTTCATGCGCGATATTTCGCGCCAGCCCACGATGCGCTGACGCGGGGTGAAGGTCACGTCCTTGGACGGGCAGATGGGTTCGCAGAAGCCGCATTCGATACACTTGTCGATGATGGTGTGCGCGGCGGGCAGCGGCTTCAGGTTGCGGATGTGCGCTTCCGCGTCCGGGTTGATGATGACGCCGGGGTTCAGCAGTCCGTACGGGTCGAACAGGTTCTTCAGTTCGCGCATCAGCAGGAAGGCGTCGCGCCCCCACTCCAGTTCCACGAACGGGGCCATGTTGCGCCCGGTGCCGTGTTCCGCCTTGAGCGAACCGGAGTAGGTGCCGACGACCATGGCCGTCACGTCGTCCATGAAGGCGCGGTAGCGGTCCACCTCGGCCTGGGTGTTGAAGTCCTGCGTGAACACGAAGTGCAGGTTTCCTTCCAGGGCGTGGCCGAAGATGATGGCCTCGCTGTAGCCGTGCTTGGCGAACAGGGTTTGCAGTTCCAGCGTTGCGTCGGCCAGCGAGGCGATGGGGAAGGCCACGTCCTCGATGATGACCGTGGTGCCCACCTTGCGTACCGCGCCCACGGCGGGGAACAGGCCCTTGCGTACGTTCCACAGGGTGCCGAACTCGGCGGGCACGTCGGTGAAGGCCACCGGGCGGATCTTGGGGATGGTGTCTATGGACGCGGTGATGCGGGCGATCTGGTCGTCCAGTGTGGCCTTGTCGGCGGCGCGGGTTTCCACCAGCAGGGCGGCGGCGTCAGCAGGCAGGCCTTGCAGCCCGTCCGGCATGCCGGGTTTGTCCTCCACCGAACGCAGGGAGGCGCGGTCCATCATTTCCACGGCGGACACGGGCTGCTGGCGCAGGATGATGGTGGCCTCGCACGCGTCGCGGATGGTGGGAAAGATGACCAGCGCCGAGGCCTTGTGGGCGTGTTCCGTCACCGTGTGGTAGGTCACCTCGCTGATGAAGCCGAGGGTGCCTTCCGAACCCACCATGAGGTGCTGGATGATGTCGAACGGATCGGCAAAGTCCACCAGCGCGTTCAGGCTGTAGCCGGTGGTGTTCTTGATCTTGAACTTGCGGGTGATCAGGTCGGCCAGCTCCGGCTTGTTCATGATCTGCGCCCGCATGGCGGCCACGCCGTTGACTATTTCCGGGTGGGTACGCTGGAAGGCGGCGCGGCTCTTGGTGTCGGACGTATCCAGCACGGTGCCGTCATGGAACACCACCCGCATGTGGCTGAGCGTCTTGTAGCTGTTCTCGGCCACGCCGCAGCACATGCCGCTGGCGTTGTTGGCCACTATGCCGCCGATCTTGCAGGTGTCGATGGAGGCCGGGTCCGGCCCGATCTTTTTCCCGAACTCGGCCAGCAGCCGGTTGGCGTGGCTGCCGATGATGCCGGGCTGCAGGCGGATCTTGGTGGCGTTGTCGAAGATGGCGTACTTGCGCCAGCCGTCGCCCAGCCGCACCAGGATGGAATCGGTCACGGCCTGGCCGGAAAGGCTGGTGCCCGCCGCGCGGAAGGTCATGGGCAGCCGGTGCCTGTTGGCCAGCTTGATGACGCCCACCACCTCGTCCTCGTTGTGGGTGTCCACGACGATCTTGGGGATGAGCCGGTAGAAGCTGGCGTCGGTGCCGTAGGCCAGGGTGCGCAAGGGATCGGTGAACACGTTGCGCCGGGGAATGAATTCCAGAAGTTCCTTCAGAAATGCCTGGTACGCAGCGGGGAGCATGCATGCCTCCTGTTGGGCGGTTGGCGGGCAGCCTTTGGGGCGGAAGTGTGTCTGTGGCCGTTTCGCGCGCCATGTCCGATGGCGCGCCACGCGACCGTCATGCCGCGCTTCCGGGTCGGACAGACGCGGCGGGGCCGGAACGGGCCGTGCATATGTCATGAGGTATTGGTGGGATGGCGGACAAGTATAACGTTCCGCCATGCCCGGTGCGTGACGGTGCGCGGGACTCCGGGAATTTCCACCCTAGCACGGGGGCACGGACGTGGGAAGGGGCAAGGCGCGAAGGGGTGGGCGCTCACGCGGCGGGGGCGGGAAGTGCCGACGGGATGGTACGCGAAACGGACACGAAACGGACACGGAACGGGCATGGACGGAATGGAAGGGGAACAGGCCAGGGTGGAAGGCGCGCAAGCAATGCAGGCAGCGCCCCGTGGCTGGGCGGGGGTGGCGGCACATCGACCGCAAGGCGGTCGGCAAGGCAGTGGGAACCAATGGGCAGGGCAATGGCGCTCATGCGCGACCCGCGCCGGAAGGATCGCGCAGGCCGGAAGTGCCCCCGCTCAGGCCTTGGGGTTGGGGCCGTACATGTTGGCCTCCGGCAGGCCGGGGATGCAGGCCATCACCAAGTTTACCACTGGCACGAACATCCACCCTCCGTTGCGCCCGATATCGTGCATGCGCCGAAACCCCAAGCCAATGTTGGGCAACACCCACAGCAGCGAGGTGTAGTTCACCAGGTCCAGATGCATCAGCGCGTCGGCAATACCCGTGATTACGCCGAACAGGATAGTGAACAGGGTGAACCCCCAGTATTCCTTGCGGCGCGCCCGACCGTGAATCATGCAGAACAGCCGCACCGGTTCCACGGCAAGCAGCCAGAAGCCGGTGGGCTTGCCGTGGCGCAGCCGTTCGGGCGGCAGATTGTACAGGATGCGCCAGTCGTGGGTACGGCGCGCCTCATGCTGTTCGAAGTTGTCCATGGGGAGCAGGGGGCGCGCATCGAAGCGTTCGATGATGGCGGCCAGCACTTCGGCATTGCGCAGATGCAGGGCCTGGTGGAAGTCGTCAGCGTGGTGTTGTGCGATCCACGGAATCAGAAAGCGCCGGTCCCCACGCGGGTGAAAGAACGAGCGAAGGGCAATGCGGATGACCTTGTCGTGGACAAGGGTGTGGTTGTCCGGGGTGAGCAGGCCGTGCCGGGCCAGCAGGTCGAACAGGGCGCGGTCCTTGCCGTTGGTGCGCACCCCTTTGATGCGCCCGTGCGCAAGGGCGTAGAACAGCAGCAGGTTGAGCAGCCTGCCCATGTGCATGTCGCGCAGGGCATCGCGGGCAAGATCGGTGGTGCCGGTCTGCTCGAAGAAATCAAGGATGTCGCTGGGCGGCAGCGGCTGGGCCAGGGCCACGGTGCCGGAGCGGTACTGCGAGAGATCGAGGTTAACAAGATTGTCGGCGGTGTCGCCTTCCGTCTCCGCCAAGGGCAGCAGACGGGCGCGCAAGGCCACCACCACGCTCATGATCTCCTGGTCGGAGGCGGCTTGCCTGCGGAAGAACACCAGCCATATCAGCAGGCACAGGGCACACAACGAGAACAAGACGGCCATGGGAGCCTCCGCACGCAAAGATTCGCTGTTGCATAGCAGCGGATGCGGCAGAGTATCAATGGTGTGATATCGCGCGGGGGGAAGTACGAAACGGGACTGGGCAGATTGATCAGCATCTGTTGCATATCCACAAAGTATCGCGGACATGCCGGACCTGCGCCGCACTGGCGCGGACAATCTACCACGCCACAGGCACCCGCACGGCCTGCCCGGCCTTGTTGGTGAACAGCAGGTAGCCCTTTTCGCGGCCATGCAGGAACAGGGCGCGGGTGATTTCCACGTCCTTGCGGCAGTATTCGGTGATGAGGTCGAGGCGCTGTTCCTTCCACCATTGCAGGGCTTGCAGGCCGTCCGCCGATTTGGGCGTGCCGAAGGTGGCCTGGGCCAGATTGTCCAGCGAGATGCGGTAGGACAGGCGGTCCTTGACCTTGGTCAGCATGTCCAGGGTGGGCAGGGTGTGCAGGTCGTAGGGGGCGAAGGGCGAGAGCACTGCGTAGTCGAAGCGCGAGATGTTGAAGCCCACCACAAGGTCCGCCGCGCGCAGGCGGTCGAGCATTTCGGGCACGGCGTCCTGCTCGTAGGGGGTGTAGGAATCGTCGGCGGCGTCGTACAGCACGGCCACGCTCACGCCCATGCGGTCGGCCCGGTTCCAGCCGCCCACGTCTGCCGCGGCGCGGCGGGTTTCCACGTCCAGCACCATGTAACGGCCCACGGGGGCGATGCTCTTTCCTTCCGTCTTGCCTGCCGCTGGTGACGCAAGCAGCGGCCCGGCGTCGCGGGGGGATGTGGTCATGGGGTGCTCCTTGGGGGCGTGTGCCGTGGCAGTGTGTTCCGAAACCATGTTGGTGACAGCGGCGCGCCCGATGGGACTGGAACCGTGGCGCCCGTTCTTTTCTTCCATATACTGGAAATCGTGATGCCCGGCATCGTCCGGAAGGTGGTGGCCGGAACGGCCAGCGGCTTCCGGACGCAGAAAGGGGGTTTGGGGGATATATAATCCCCCAACGGGGTCCGGGGCAGCGCCCCGGCTCTTATCACCCACCCTTTCTTCAAACATGTTCCCCTCTTCTCCCTGCTTCCCACCCTGCTCCAGCCCGGGCTGCACCGGGTCGGATTCCGGCGTGCCGCGGGCCATGCGGTCCAGCAGAAACAGCGCGCCAGCCTTGTCGATGGGCCGGTTGCCGGAGCCGCACTTGGGCGAATGCACGCACGAGGGGCAGCCGGTTTCGCACGGGCATTCGGCAATGGCGGCGCGGGTGGCGCGGAACAGCGCGTCGGCGTCGGCAAAGGCGGCGCGGGTCAGCCCGGCCCCGCCGGGCAGGCCGTCGTAGATGAACACGGCGGGTCGGCCCACCTGCGCGTGCATGGGGGTGGAGATGCCGCCAAGGTCGTTGCGGTCGGTCATGACCAGCAGCGGCAGGATGCCGATGGCGGCGTGCTCCAGCGCGTGGATGGCGCCCATGAAGTGCAGCAGTTCGTTCTCGGTGGCGATGCGTGCGGCGTCGGGAATCTCGAACCACAACCCCTCGGTTTCGAAGACGAAGGGCGGCGCGTCCAGCGGCACCACGGAAAGCAGGCGCTGGCCGGAGACGCTGCGCTTCTCGTAGCCGGTGATGGTTTCCGTCACCCGCAGCTTGCCCAGAAACACGCGGGTGCCGCAGGCCACGCACTGGTCGTGGATGTCGAGGATCTCCGTGGTCTTGTTGGCGCGCACGCGGGTGAACCACGACACGCGGGCCTGTTCCGCCACCACCTTCTGCGCCCCGGGGTCCAGCCGGGTGATGACCCAACTGCGCCCCCGGTGCAGGTACACCGCGCCGGGGTGGGTTTCGCGGTAGGCGCGGTGGCCGTCCACGCTGCCGATGATGGAGCCGTCGCCGTCCTCGATGGTGAAGGTGCTGCCGCTGCCGCGCAGGTCAACGTGGCGGTGGGGTCGCTTGCGCGCGGCCAGCAGCGTGGTGCCGTCGGCACTGCGCAGCACCAGCCCTTCGGCTTCCAGTTCCGCCAGCGCGGTTGCGGCGCCCGGCGCGGCCAGCCACGGCTCGTCGGCAGGAAGGGGCAGTTCGGCGGCGGCGCATTCGATGTGCCGCTTGGCAATGACCGGGTTGTCCGGGTTGACCACGGCGTGCTCGGCGGGCCGGTCGAAGAATTCGTTGGGGTGTCGCACGAAGTACTGGTCCAGCGCGTCCTCCCCGGCGATCAGGATCACCGCCGATTCCTGCTGCGCGCGGCCCACCCGGCCCCCGCGTTGCAGGGTGGACATGACCGTGCCGGGGTAGCCCACCAGTATGCACAGGTCCAGCCCGCCGATGTCGATGCCCAGTTCCAGCGCGCTGGTGGAAATGACCGCCAGCAGGTCGCCCCCGGCCATGCGCGCCTCGATGTCGCGTCGTTCCTCCGGCAGGAATCCGGCGCGGTAGGCGCTGATGCGGTCGCGGTACGGCCCGGCCTTTTCCGCCGCCCACATGCTGATCAACTCCGTCATGCGTCGTGACTGGCAGTACACGATGGTGCGCAAGTCCCGCGCCAGGGCCGCGCGCAACAACTGGATGGCCGCCGTGGACGGGCTGTCGTCCGGGTTCACGAACACGAAGTGCCGCAGGCCCTGCGGTGCGCCGCTTTCGGTGATGACGTCGATATTGCAGGGGGCGCTGCCCCCTGCACCCCCGTAAGGGGGCCGCGCCCCCTTAACCCCTTTTGCGGAATCAGCGTGCACTTCGTGCCCACTGATTCCGGTGGGGTGGGATGCGTGTGCAGCCTCATTTGAAAACTTTGGGGGAAAGGGGGGGTGAGGGAAGGAGACCCTTTCACGCTCTGCGGACGCCATCCGCGCGTTGCGGTCCCTGTCCGTAAGGTTCGCAAGCTCACCTAACGGCTGCCGCAAAGGGTCCCCTCCCCGTTCCATTCCTTCAATCTTCACAGCATCAACGGGCACCCCCAACCCCGTGAGGTTGGCGGCCAGTTCGCCGGGGTTGCCCACGGTGGCGGAGCAGAACACGAAGGTGGGGTGCGCGCCGTAGCGGGCGCACACGCGCAGCAGGCGGCGGAACACCTGGGCCATGTGCGCGCCCAGCACGCCCCGGTAGGTGTGCACCTCGTCCACCACTATGTAGGCCAGCGAGGCCAGCAGGCTGGTCCACTGCTGGTGGTGCGGCAGGATGGCCAGATGCAGCATTTCCGGGTTGGTCAGCAGCACGGTGGGCGGGTTCTGGCGGATCTTGCGGCGGAAATGGTCGGTGGTGTCGCCGTCGTAGATGGCGGCGCGGGGGCGGGCATCGGCGGGCCAGGCGGCGGTAAGGCCGGTGAAGGTGGAAAGCTGGTCCTGCGCAAGGGCTTTGAGCGGGAACAGGTACAGGGCGCGGGCGTCCGGGTCGGACAGAAAGCGCTCCAGCACCGGCAGGTTGTACACGTAGGTCTTGCCGCTGGCCGTGGGCGTGGCGACGACAACGTGCCGCCCGGCGCGGATGAGGTCTGTGGCGCGGGCCTGATGGGTGTACAGGTCGTCGATACCGTTGCGGGCCAGAATGTCGCGGACGGCCTTGGGCCACGGGCGGCGATTGGGGGCGTGGGCGGCCTCGCGCGCGGGCAGGGCGCGGTGATGGGTAACCTGCCGCCCGAAGGGCGAGCCCAGCAGCGCGGTGATGTAGTCGCGTACGGGGTTGTCCGCGTCGAG
>NZ_VSMK01000078.1 GCF_011682075.1 Nitratidesulfovibrio liaohensis | reverse complement strand
ATCGGCCCCGCCACGCGTGGAACGCGCGCGTGGGGCGCTGGCGCGGCGAGCGGGCGGTGACATGCGGCCTCCTGCGGATGACGGAACAGGTGGAGCGGGCCGAAACGGAAGGCAGGGTGCGTGGCCGGAGGGTGGATGCGTCCGGCCCGGCGTGACTGGGCGTTCGCGGCGCATCACGCGGACTGGATGACAGGCGCCGCGCCAACGAAAAAAGGGGGGACCGGCGTGCCGGACCCCCCTTGCATGAAGCAGTCTGGCCTAGAAGCGGTTCTTGGGCTTGATGCGCGCGGCCTTGCCCTTGAGTTCGCGCAGGTAGTACAGGCGGCTGCGGCGCACGCGGCCTTCCGTCACCATCTCCACGCGGTCGATGAAGGGAGAGTGCAGGGGGAACACGCGTTCCACGCCCACGCCGTCGGACACCTTGCGCACGGTGAAGGTGCCGCCGGTGGTGCCGCGGTGGATGCGGATGACGTTGCCCTGGAACACCTGAATGCGTTCCTTTTCGCCTTCCACGATGCGCAGGTGCACCTTGATGGTGTCGCCGGACTTGAACTTGGGCAGGTCGAGGCGCAGGTGTTCGCCTTCGATTTTCTTGATGATATTCATGCTCGTGTCTCCCTTGGACCGGAGTTTTTCGCTATCGTGGGTTCACCGGTTCCGCCTAATAGCAGTCGCCGAGAATCCTGTCCATGATGATGGCGGCGGCGGTGCGCACCGAAAGGTGGTTGTACCCGTCCATCCACCGGACGGGCCGCAGGGTGCCGTCGCACGCCGCCACAAGATGCGGCGACAAGCCGTGGCCGGTGCCGAACAACAGCAGCACCGGGCGTTCCGCGAGAAGGGACCTTACCTGACCGACGGTCGTGTCGCCCGCGCCGCGCGCACTGGTTGCGATCACCAGGGGGCGCTGGCCCGTGCGGCGGGTAATGTCGTCCACCGCGTCCTGCACCGTATCGGCGCCTCGCACCAGCCCGAGCGCCTCGCCCCTGTCGGGGTTTGCCGCAAGGCCCGGCCCCTCCGTCCAGTGCCGGAGAATGCCGTCGAGCAGCCGCCGCTGGTCCTCGATGGGGGTCACGATGTAATACCCGCCGAGTCCATACGTGCAGGAACAGCGGCCTATATCGTGAATGTCGAGGTTTGTCAAAGACACCGCCACCGATTTTTTTTCCTTGTTCAAAACCGGGTAGTGCACCAGCGCGCAATGCAGGTTGCGTCCGGCCCGTTCCACGGTCTCGGCGGCCTTGTGCCGCAGGAAGGTCATGTCGGTTTCGGTCAGCGGGGCTTCCGGCAGCAGTTCCGGCCTCAGGCGCAGGGTGGCCGCCAGCGACTGTTCGCGCCGCCATGCGGCAATGCGTCCATGGTCGCCGGAGCGCAGCACCTCGGGCACGGGCAGTCCCTCGAACATTTCCGGCCTGGTGTAGTGAGGGTATTCCAGCAGGCCGTCGGAAAAACTTTCGTCCTCGCCCGATTCTTCCTTGCCCATGAAGCCGGGCACCAGCCGGGCCACGGCCTCGATGACGTTCAGCGCCGCCGTTTCGCCGCCGTTGAGCACGAAATCGCCCACGCACACCGGCTCGATGTCGAACAGTTCCTCGATGCGCGCGTCAAACCCTTCGTAGCGACCGCACAGGATGGCCACGTGTTCTTCGCGGGCCAGTTCGCGGGCCATCTGCTGGGTAAAGCGCCGCCCGCGCGGGGCCATCATCAGGATGCGCGCCTTTGGGGTGTCTTCACGCAGGGCGCGCAGGGTGACGGCCAGCGGTTCCGGCAGCATGACCATGCCGGGGCCGCCGCCGTAGGGGCGGTCGTCCACGGTGCGGTGCCGGTCGGCGGTGGCGTCGCGCGGGTTGCGGAAGGAAAAGTCCACGGTGCCCGACTCGCGCGCCTTGGCCATGAGCCCGGCGGACAGGGGCGAGTCGAAGAATTCCGGGAACAGGGTAACCAGGGTGAAGTGCATGGCGACTGCCTGGGCGCTATGCGCCGCCGGATCCTGTCTGGTCGTCGGCCCCGTCCGGCCCGCTCGGCCCGCTCGGCCCGTCCGATGCAGAGGCATCCGCATCAGGCTTGCGGGCGGCGGATTTTTCCGGCGCCTCCAGGTACAGTTCGATCAGCCCCGGCGGCGGGGTGATGCGTACCTCGCGCGCGTCGAGGTCGATGGAGGCCACGAATTCCTCCACGGCGGGCAGCAGCACTTCCTTGCCGTCGGCGGTGCGGATGGACCACACCTCCTGGCCGCCGGGCATCTGCACGTCGTCCAGGGTGCCCAGCAGCGCGCCGGTGTCGTGCAGCAGCACGCGCAGGCCCAGCAGTTCGTGCAGGTACACCTCGTCCTCGGCGGGTTCGGGCAGGCGGTCCTTGGGCACCAGCACATGCATGCCGCGCAGGGTTTCCGCCGCGCTGCGGTCGGCGATGCCTTCGAACAGCACCAGCGGGCGGCCCTGATGGCGCCGTACCGCGGCCACAGTATGGGGGCGGGGCGCGCCGCGCCCGGGGCGCAGCCACAGGGTGCCGTGCAGCAGATCGGGCGATTCGGCCCAGAAGTCCACACCCACTTCGCCGCGCAGGCCGTGGGGCCTGCCGACGAGGCCGATTTCGATGAAGGATTCGTCGCTCATGTGCGCCCGTTGCAAGGATGGAGGGTGATGCCAGAAGGACGTCAGCAGATGCGCCGCAGGCTCCGCCCTGCCGCGCGTGCACGGTCGCCCAAGCGACAAGAGCCCTTCGGCTTGCGCGTCCGGGCTAGTCGTTCTGATGGACTTCTGTCGCGTGTCCGCCCCGTCCGGCCGTATCACTACGTGCCGTGGGCAGAAGGCTACTCGAGGATTTCGAGCACGGAACGCTTGCGTGCCTTGGTGGATGCCGCACCAAGAATGGTGCGCATGGCACGCGCCGTGCGGCCCTGTTTTCCGATGACCTTGCCGAGGTCTTCCTTCGCTACCTTCAGTTCGAGAACGGACGTCTGCTCGCCCTCGACCTCCGTCACATGCACGTCTTCCGGCTTGTCGACGAGGGATTTCGCGATGTATTCGACCAGATCCTTCAGCATGGCCACCTCCACAGGATGTTCCGCAGGATTACAGCTTCCGGCGAGGCGCCTCCGCGACGGGATACCGGGTTACCGGCGCCGCACTATCCGGCCTGCTTCTTGAGCAGGGTACGGACGGTGTCGGTGGGCTCGGCGCCCTGATCCAGCCACTTCTGCACCTTTGCAGTGTCGATCTTCACTTCGGCAGGATTCACCATGGGGTTGTAGAAGCCCAGGAATTCCAGCGGACGGCCATCGCGGCGCGCAGCACTGTTGACGGCGACGATCCGGTAGAAGGCACGCTTCTTGTTGCCCATGCGGGCGAGTCTCAGCTTCACGGACATGATTTGGTCTCCAACTAGTCTGTGTATAGTATGGTATCTCGGGAAAAGCGCAAGTGGGCGAGAATTCCCACCCGACAACTTTTCGTCCTCAGCGCTTCTTGCTCTTGTTGCGCTGCTGCTTGCGCAGCTGCTTCTTCTTCTTGAGCGCGGTCTTGGAGACGGAGTTGGGACCGCCGGGTGCGCCTTCGCCGTCACCCATGCCGGGCATGCCCGGCATGCCGCCCAGGCCTCCCAGGCCTCCCATTCCGCCCAATCCCCCAAGGCCACCCATGCCGCCCATTCCGGGCAGCTTGGGCATGCGCGGCATCTTTCCGGCCTGCGCGGGTTTGCCCCCGCCCATGACCTTTTTCATCATTCCGCGCATCTGCTCGAAATTGTTGATCAGCTGATTCACGTCCTGCACGGTGGTGCCGGAACCCATGGCGATGCGCTGGCGGCGGCTGCCGTTCAGCACCTTGGGGTTGCGGCGTTCCTGCATGGTCATGGAATTGATGATGGCCTCTACCCGGCCCATCTCCTTTTCCGGCACGTTCATCTCGCCCAGCTTTTCGCGCAGCGCGCCCATGCCGGGAATCAGCTTCAGGATGCCTTCCAGCGAGCCCAGCTTCTTCAGCCGGCGCATCTGGGTGCGGAAGTCCTCCAGGTCGAACTCCGCCTTCTGGAACTTGCGGCCCAGTTCCTCGGCCTCTTCGGCCTTGATGGTGGACTGCGCCTTCTCGATGAGCGTCATCATGTCGCCCATGCCGAGAATGCGGCCCGCCACGCGGTCGGGGTGGAAGACCTCGATGTCCGAGAGCTTCTCGCCCATGCCCACGAACTTCACCGGCTTGCCGGTGACGGAGCGGATGGACAGGGCCGCGCCGCCGCGGGCATCGCCGTCCATCTTGGTGAGCACGACGCCGGAAATGTCGAGCGCGGCGTTGAACGATTCGGCAACCGTCACCGCGTCCTGGCCGGTCATGGCGTCGGCCACGAACAGGATTTCCTGCGGTTCGACGCGCCCCTTGATGGAGACCAACTCCTGCATCAGGGTTTCGTCGATGTGCAGGCGGCCCGCGGTGTCCACGATGACCACGTTGCACTGCTTTTCGCGCGCGTCTTCCACGGCGGCCACGGCGATGTCCACCGGGTTCATGCCGGGGGCCGAGGGGTAGGCCGGAATGTCGAGCTGCTTGGCCAGCGTGTGCAACTGGTCGATGGCCGCCGGGCGGTACACGTCGGCGGGAACCAGGTACGGGCGCATCTTCTGCTTGCGCAGCAGGTTGGCAATCTTGGCCGACGAGGTCGTTTTGCCCGAGCCCTGCAGGCCCACCATCATGATGACGTAGGGCTGCCTGCCGCGCAGGTCGAGCTGGGTGGTGCCGCCGCCCAGCAGTTCGACCAGTTCGTCATGAACGATCTTCACCACCTGCTGGGCAGGGGTAAGGCTTTTCAGTACGTCCTGGCCGAGACACCGTTCGCGCACGCGTTCGATGAAGTCGCGGACGACCTTGAAGTTGACGTCGGCTTCCAGCAGCGCCAGACGCACCTCGCGAAGGCCATCCTGGATGTTGGCTTCGTCAAGGCGGCCCGTGCCGGTGAACTTCCGGAAAACTCCTGTCAGTCTGTCCGAGAGACTATCGAACATGCATACCCCGTCCGGCGAATATCGTAAGAGGAGGTTCGGTACATGGGTTTGGGGGGGAAGTCAAGGATGAGGTGTGGTGGTAAGGGAGGGGAAGGGGACAAGGGGGAGGGGATTGGAGGAGGAGGGGAGTGTTGTGTGCGGTTGGATGCGGTTTCTACGAAGACCGTCGTGCGCGGTTGGGAACGCTCTATTTCGTTATGCCTCCGGAGGGTGGGAGATCGGGCGTGGTCGATAGAGCTCGACTGTCTTCGTAGAATCCGGATGCAACCGCGCACAGCCTCTTCGTCCCCGGCGGAGACATAACGAAATCGAGAGTGAACAAAAGGGCAGTACTGTCTTCGTTGAAGCCGGGTGCAAGCGCGCGGGGCCTCTTCCGTTCCTGTCCTTCAAAATAAAGAGAGGCCGCACCCATCAGGGCACGGCCTCTTTTTTCTTGCTCTTAATCCTGATCTTGTCTGCCTCTTCCCGGCACCAGCCGTTACCCCCGAATCGCCCTTCTGAATCCTTCCTCCGACCTTGCAATCACATCCTCGCCCACGCAGAAGGTCAGCCGGAAATGCCCCGGCCCGCCAAAGCCGGAACCGGGCACGGCCAGCACCTTCTCTTCCATCAGCCGGTTGACGAACTTCACGTCGTCGCCGCCGGGCGCCTTGGGGAAAAAGTAGAACGCCCCGGCGGGCATCTGGAATTCGTACCCCGCGTCGCGCAGGATGCGCGCCATCATGTCGCGGCGGCGGGCGTAGATGCTCGCATCCACCTGCGATCCCAGCGCCTTGGCCATCAGGTGCTGGCCCACGGCGGGCGGGTTCACGAAGCCGAGGATGCGGTTGGTCAGCAGTAGCGCGGCCATCAGCGTGGCGCGTCCTTCCATCAGCGGCGACAGGGCGATGTAGCCCAGCCGTTCGCCCGCCAGCGAAAGGTTCTTGGAGAACGAACTGACCACCACGGCGTGCGGGTACAGGGGCAGCAGCGAGGGCACCTCATCGCCGTCATAGGACAGGAAGCGGTACGGCTCGTCCGAAATCAGGAAGATGGGCCGCCCGTGCTTTTGCGATGCGCGGCCCAGCGCCGCCGCCAGCTCGGTCAGTTCCGCCCGGTTGTAGATGACCCCGGTGGGGTTGTTGGGCGAGTTGACGATGAGCGCGCGCGTTTTCGGCCCGATGGCGGCCTCTATGGCGGCCACGTCCAGCGCGAAGGTGTCAGGCTTGGACGGTACGGTGCGGAAGGCGCCGCCGTGGTTGGCCACGTAGAAACCGTATTCCACGAAGAACGGCGAAACGGCCAGCACCTCGTCGCCGGGTTCCAGCACCGCGCGCAGGAAGGCGTTCAGGCCGCCCGCCGCGCCGCAAGTCAGCACCACGTCGTCGGCGGTCAGGTCCACGCCTTGTTCCGAAGAAAGATGCGCGGCCAGCTTGGCGCGGGCCCACGGATAGCCACCGTTGGGCATGTAGCCGAAGGTGAACGGCTCGCCCGCGTGGTCGGCCAGTTCGCGCAGGGCCTGGCCCACGGCGGGCGGTGCGGGCAGGTCGGGGTTGCCCAGGCTGAAGTCGCACACGGCCTCTTCGCCGTACTGCTGCTTGAGGGCTATGCCCGCCTCGAACATCTTGCGGATCCACGACGAACGTTCAAGGTACCCGGAAATCTGCTGGGATATGAGCGACATGTTGCGACCTCGGCGGGTTGTCGGTGGTGCGGGCGGTCCGGCGCGCGACAGGCGTGGGCCGCAAACGGCGCGGGGGAGGCAACGCGCGGCGCGTCGCCTCCCCCGGCGGGTCATGATCTAGAACATGGAGTTGGCGTCCAGGCGCAGGCGGTTGATGCGCACCCGCCGCAGTTCCTTCTGCACTTCCAGTTGCAGCTTGCGCTGGCGCGCCTGGTGGATTTCCTGCGCGAAGCAGATGCCCTCGTCGGGGCGCTCTGTCTCGCACAGGCGGCGCACGGTGGCCTCGCAGGCGCGGCGTTCCTCTTCGAGCAGGGCCATCTGGGCCTCCAGCTCGGGGATGCTATTCGGCAATGATGCGTCGTCGAGCGGGCTTGGCAACGTCATCCTTCTGCTCCTTGGGCTTGCGCGGGGCGTTATCGGGCGAGGGCAGGCCGTTGTACAGCGCCCAGAATCCCGGCATCAGCTCGGTGACGTTGCCGGGGTTGGACAGGTGCAGGCCGGGGCGCAGCAGCGCGCCCAGCGCCAGCCCGAACGTCCAGGCCGCCGTGGGGCTGGCCCAGGGCGAACCATTGGCCGGGGCCTTGGAGCCGGCGGCCACCACGGCGCGCAGCACCGGCTGGCCCGCTTCGGTCGCCAGGGCAAAGCCCAACTGCTCGGCAAAGCTTTCCGCCGTCATGGTGTCCAGCCCTTCGGGCAGCAGCGGCGCGGGCACCACGTCCACCTTGGCCGCCGAGGCCGTGGCGGCGGG